>JALZHC010000538.1 GCA_030914105.1 Acidobacteriota bacterium | reverse complement strand
CCTCCAGGCGCGCGAGACCGCGCTGCGCGACCGCGTGCCCTCGATCTGGCCCGTCGAAGGGAACTTGAGCGACGGCTTCGGCGTCCGCGGCAACCCCTTCGGCGGAGGCTCAAGCGAGTTCCATCCAGGCCAGGACATCACCGCGCCGCCCGGTACGCCGGTCTTCGCACCGGCGGACGGCACGGTGTTGGAGGCCGGCTGGAAGAACGGCTATGGCCAGCAGGTCGTCATAGACCACGGCCACGGCCTGACCACACGCTACGGCCACCTCTCGAAGATCGAAGTCACGGCGGGCCAGAGCATCAGGCGCGGCGAAGAGCTGGGGCAGGTCGGCTCGACGGGCCGCTCGACGGGGCCGCACCTCCACTACGAGGTGCGCATCGACGACGTGGCCGTCAGCCCGCTCCACTACCTGCCCGAACGTTGAGGCTTTACGGCGCGGCCTGCGGCGGCGTGTCCGACCGAGCCGCCCGCGGCCAGTCCCGCGACGGGGCGAGAATTTTTGTACTTGACACTTCGGGCACTTTCGCTTAGTATGCGCCGTCGTTTCAAGCTGCGGGACTGTTTAAAGCCGCAGCCGCGTTAGACTTGCAAGCATTAGCAATGAAGTTGCAGTGGTTCTGTCCCTAGTCCGTGAGCGATGAGCCGACGATGACTCGAACGTCGAATGGCCGTCGGGCGCGGGCTTTTTTCTGTAGTGGAGTTCCTGGTGCGGGTGCCGCCTTGGGGTGCGCGCGCCGGCTCAACGAGATCAACCTTGCGGGCGGGGCGTGCAGTTTTCGTCCCACCTTTTTCCGAATCGTTAGGAGGATTCGTCAGCTATGTCTAGAATTACCGGTAAGGTCAAGTGGTTCAACAACGCGAAGGGCTACGGCTTCATCGAGCAGCCCGGCTCTTCCGACATCTTCGTTCACTACTCGGCAATCCAGGGCGACGGCTTCAAGACCCTCGAAGAGGGGCAGACCGTCGAGTTCGAGGTCACGCAGGGGCCGAAAGGCCCGCAGGCCGAGAAAGTGATCAAGATGTAATCTCCCCAACTTCAGCTTTCGTTGAAGGCCACTGACCGCTTCCGGTCTTCCTAAAGAGCCGGCAAGCGCAACACGAAGCAAGGCACTCAAGAAAGCAAGAAAGCAGTAGGCAGTAAGCAGAAGGCAGTCGAGACCAATCCGGTTCTTGACTGCCTTCTGCCTTTTCTAACGTCCGTTCGACGTAAGCATTGAAAAGACTTTATCCACTAACCCACACGAAAGAACACGAAAGGGCACGAACCTTCGTGCCCCTTCTTCGTGCCGCCCGCGTGTAGGTTAGTGGATAAAGCTTACCCCGCCTCTTATCCCGAACTCACGTTTTCTACTTCTCAGCTTTAGCCTTGAACTGCACGCGCCCGTCGCGGACGGCGACGGAGAAATGCACGCGCTCGCAGCCCGCGCGCTCCTTGAGCGCCTCGGACTTCTCTGCGACCATCCGGTGGAAGCGCGCGAACGAGAGGTCGTCGGTCGCCTCGCCGCAGCTACGGCGGGCCTCGACGAGAGCGTCGTAGACGCTCCTCACGGTCTCGACATCCCTGCGCGCATCGGCGCAGACGAAGGTTGAGGGCGCGGACTCCTGAGTGTCCTGCGCCGCGTGTGCCTGCCGGCGTGCGTGCGCGGGGCCGCGGCCCTCCTCGCGCTCCTGCATGGTGCGCCGCCAGAGCTGGAGGAAGGAGCTGTAGCGCGCGGCGAGCGAGTTGTAGTGGTAGCGCTGGGCGAAGCTGAGCGTGCGCTCGTCGGCGAGACGCTTGATGAGCGTCTCGACGCGCCCCTTGGTGTCGTAGGGCGGTCGCTTGGCCGCGCCGTTGAAGTAGATGTCGAACTCAACCTTGAGGCGGCGCAAGTCCTCTTCGAGGCGCGCGATCTGCTCTTCGGGCGTCGGCTGCGGGTCGCGTTGGACGACCCTCTTCGAGTTCTGCTCACGCTCGCGCGCGCGCCGCGCGTACTGGTTCTCACGAATCGGCACTGCCCTTAATCCTCCCGGAGCCGCGACCACGCGGCCCACTTTCGAGAATAGGTTTTCGACGCGGAGGGTGTCAACAAGAAAGGCGAGCGGGCCTGGTCACGACCCGGACTCGGCGGGCTGGCCGGGCGACTGCGGGGTGCCGCGCGGCGTGAACACGACCGTCAGCCCCTGTCCGGGCAGCATGATGCTGTCGAAGCTCCAGAAGTTCTTGTCGCGGTCGGGCTTTTTGAAGACGTGGGGCGCGTAATAGGTGTCCACCTTCGCCTCGACTTCCGGCGGCAGAGACTCTACGGAGAGGGTGATCGTGGGGGCCTTCGTGTCCAGCGGACGTGCGACCAGTTCGGGCATGATCAGGTTGTACGTGCCGGGCACGTTCACGATCTCGTAGCGCTCGGTGGTGACGCGGACGGGCACGCCCCTGTCCGGCGGCGGCAGCACGACCGCGTCCGCGTCCTTGAGCACGATACTGCCTTTCTTGTCGTCAATCCGCCTCAGTTCGTCGCCCTGATAAACAATCGGCGGTGCCCCGTCCGGGTAGACGACGGTCACGCGGTTGAAGCGCGGCAGGTTCTGCTCCTTGTTCCACATCTCGTAGCCCAACACGTGGCTCACCTCCACGGGAGTGGTGCCGGGCGACAGCCCGTAGAGGTCATAAGAGTACGACATCACCAGCGCGGCCTGCCCGCAGGGCAAAGATATTTTCTGCCCGTCCGGCAGCTCGTCCCGCACGAGCCGCATCTTGATGTCCACGTTGCGCCGCAGGACGTTCTTGCTCATGACCTGTTTGGTCACTTCCATCCACACGTCCTTGGGCACGAACGACGACATCGCCTTGTTGAGGGTGTCGAACTGGGTCTCCCGCTCGGCGATGTTTCTCGTGCTCACCTCGAAGGTCAGCGTCACGATGAAGGCGACGAGGAAGGCTATGCCGATGTCCCTCGCCAGGTCGCGACGCAAAGACTCCTCCCGCCGCCAGCGGCGTGCAAGCCCCAGGCCCGACACGCCGAGGAAGACCGCGATGACCATGAAGAATATCAACCAGAAGATTCCCTGCGTTGACTCGGACGCGAGAAACTGCATGACGAGGCTCCTCATTAGAAGATTTATGAAATGAGCTTGCCGCAGAAGGTCTGCGCGACGGGCTTGCAGCCGCGCGCCGCACGTCCGGCGCGCGGTCGCCGGATTCCTTCAGCGGTTAAGTACAGTGCCGCCGCCTTCGCTCAGGCGGCCCGCAGCCGTCGCTCGATCCGGCGCATGGTTAAGTGAGACTAACGAAAGGAACTCTGCCGTCAAACTACGCGCGAGGGTTTGAACGCGGGAACGATAGTCCCGCGGGTGTTCGATGTCAATAGCGATAACCTCGGCGAGAACTTTAGAGATAACCCTGGCGCGAGCTTTGGAAGTCTTCCCTTAATCGCAGCTTTGAAAGTCTTCCCTTCACCGCCGACGCTTCCCGGCCCGTCACTTTCACTGCGGCGGCCACTGGATGACCTTGCCGCGTTCGGGCGTGGAGGAGGGCTGCGGGGCGGGCGTCTGTTGGGTCTGTCTCGACGTGGGTGCGGGCTGCGATTCGGAGGCGCGCGCGTCGCGGCCCGAAGCGTCCGAGCGCGCGCCGGAGTCACGTCCCGCGTCGTCGCGGCTGCTCGGCGTCTGTGCGGCGGAGGCCGGGTCGCGCGTGCCGGCGTCGTTCCTGCGCTTCGACTTCAAAGCCTCTTCGGGAGAGGGCGAAGGCATGCCGCTCTCCGAGATGACTGCGGGCACTGTCGGCAGTCCTGCCT
>JALZHC010000080.1:388-9693 GCA_030914105.1 Acidobacteriota bacterium | reverse complement strand
AGGCAACCCTGTGCGAGCCTCTTCCGCGTCCTGCGTGTGGCGGACGACGCGGATGCCGCCGGGTTGACTGCCGGCGCTCGGTGCCGCGGCGGCGCGCGCTTCATTGCGTGCCTTCTGCGACTCGCGGCGCAACTCGGCGGCGCGTCGCTCGGCCTCGCGCTCGACGCGGACGCGCTGCGCGCGGTCTTCGATCTTCGAGTAGAGTTCGCGCGCCTGCCGCTCGAAGTCCGCGACCGAGCGCTCTAACTGACGTGCGAACTCCGTCTGTCGCTCGCGCTCGCGGCGCGCGGCCTCGGCGTCGAGCACGGCGTATTTTTCGGCGACGGCGCGGCGCTCCTCTTCGAGCGCGCGGCGCAACGCTTCGGCCTGCTCCGACTCGCGCTGGATGCGGCGCAGGTACTCTGCGGCGGCGAGCGTCCGGTCGTCAACGCGCGAGCGTGCCGCGTTGATGACTTCGTCGGGGAGCCGGAAGCGGCGCGCGATCTCAAGGCCGGCGGAGGAGCCGGCGACGCCGACGAGCAGGCGGTAGGTCGGCTGCAAAGTGCGCTCGTCGAACTCGACGCTCGCGTTTGTGACGCCCTCCTCGTTCGCCGCGTACATCTTCAGCCCGCTGTAATGCGTCGTCGCGATGACGTGCGCGCCGCACGCGCGCCGGAAGTGGTCGACGACGGCGACGCCGAGCGCCGAGCCTTCCTCCGGGTCTGTGCCCGTGCCGACCTCGTCGAGGAGGACGAGCGCGGGCGGCTCGCACAGCTCGAACATGCGCCGGATGTTTGCGACGTGCGAGGTGAAGGTCGAGAGGTTGGCGGCGAGCGACTGGCGGTCGCCGATGTCTGCGAGCACGGAGGCGTAAGGGGGCACGCGAGCCGCGCGCGCCGGGACGTGCAAGCCTGAGAGCGCCATCAGCGAGAGCAGGCCGGCGGTCTTGAGGACGACGGTTTTGCCGCCCGCGTTCGCGCCGGAGATGACCATGACGGGGCGCGCCGCGTCGAGCCGAAGCGAGACGGGCACGACCTCAAGCCCCTGCTCGCGCAGGTTCTCTTCGAGCAGGGGGTGTCGCGCCTCGACGAGTTCGAGCGTACCCTCTTCGTCAATCGTCGGCTCGACGGCGCGCAGGTGCGCGGCGAGCGCAGCCTTTGCGTTCACGAAGTCGAGTTCGGCGACGGCGAGCGCGGCCAGAGCGATTGAGAGAAGCTCGGCGCGCAACTCTTCCGTGAGCGTGAAGAGGATGCGCGCGACCTCGCGCTCTTCGGTCTCGCGCAGCGACTGTAGCTCGTTGTTCGACTCGATGGTTTCGAGCGGCTCGACGAAGACGGTCGCGCCGGAAGAGGAGAAGCCGTGCGCAACGCCCTGGACGCGCCCGCGGTGGTCGCTCTTGACGGGGATGACGAAGCGTTCGTTCCGAAGCGTCACCAACTGATCCTGAATCGCCTCCTCGGAGCGGCGCATCAGTGTTTCGAGCGAGCGCGTGATGGCCGAACGGAGGCGCACGATGTCTGCGCGTATGCGCGCCAGCTCCGGACTCGCACGGTCGTCCAGCTCGCCCGAAGGAAGAATCTTGGAGAAGACGCGCGCCGAAAGGGCGGGAAGCTGACGCGGCAGCTCCGCGACCGCTTCCCAAAGGACTGGCGCGGCCTCGCGCTCGGCCTGCACGGCGGCGCGCGCGTCCGCCGCCTGCTCGCACAGACGCGCGAGTTCGAGAAGCGCCAGCGGCTCAAGTATCGTGCCTTCGACGCGCAGTCGCGCGAGCGCGTCCGCGGGGTCGGCCAGCTCTCCGAACGACCAGCGGACGCCGCGCGCGCGCAGCTCGGCGCACTCCGAGACGGCGCTGAGCGCCCGCCGAACCTCCGCGACCGACTCCAGCGGCGCGAGCAAGCCCGCGCGCGCGCGCCCCATCGGCGTCTGCGCGTAGCGGCGCACGAGCGCGCGCAAGTCGCCGTATTCGAGCGTCTGGAAAGCCTGGTCGTTCATAACTGGTAAATAGTAAATCGTGAATCGTGAATCGTAAACCGTGACAAGATGAGGCGCGTAGTTTATTCACTCTTGAGCTTAGAGCAGGTTGGGTTCACCGCAGAGGCGCAGAGGACGCAGAGGGGGCGCAGAGGAAGACAAGTACAGGTTTGAGATTTGAAATTTCCAAAGCTCACCGTCTCAAAGCCCAAGTCTCTGCGCTTCCTCCGCGAACTCTGCGCCTCTGCGGTGAATCTTTCCATCTCTAAGCTCAAGATTGAAGAAACCTCAGGCGACGCATAGACGAGTGAAAGGCGGCGTGTGAGAGGGCTGGCCGTTGTCACGGTTCACCATTCAAGTCCTTGGCCTTCTGCGTTCCGTGCCCCGCATGGCGGCGTCGAAGAGTTGGGCGGGGTCAAGGACGAGGAGGCTTGAGCCTTCGTGTTCGAGCGCGGCACGCAGAGGGCGCGCGGGCCCTTGCGCGGGCGCAAGTGAAGTAGCGGGGACGCGGATGACGCCCTCGACGCTCTCGACGGCGAGCGCGAGCTGCTCGTCGCCGCGCAACCCGACGACGAGACGCCGCGCCGCGCCGTCCCGGCCCGCTCTTTCTTCACTCTGATTCTCGACGACGAGCGCGGACGGGTCGAGCACGGTGCGCATGCGCCCGCGCAAGGCTACGACTCCGAGGACTGCGCGCGGCGCGCGCGGCAGTGGCGTGGGCCGCGGGCACGCTTGCGGCTCGCCGTCGGCCTCTTCGGCGCGGACGGCGAAGAGTTGACCGCCCGCGCGCAGCAGCAGAAGCTCGCACGTCTCCACCTGCCCTGCGTTTTCGTCTGAATTCATCTGCCGAAGTTCTCCACGCCTCCACGCGCGCTTCTATCTTAACGTGAGTTCGGCGTAAGGAGACAGGCAAGATTTATCCACGAAGCCACACGAAGCGACACGAAAGGAAAAGGAGCGTTCGCGGGCCTTCTTTCGTGCCGCCCGCGTGTGGCTTCGTGGATAAGTTCCCGCTTCCGTCCGAAGTCAGGTTATCTTAACACCTCCGCGTTTCTGCTAAACTGTCGGCAAACCGAAACGAGGGGCGGAGCGTAAATTCCGCGCCGGAGTTGTTGGGGCGCGGGGAATCCGGAGAGGGAAGGGGAGTGTGATGGACGAATTCGACCGCTACCGCGCGGAGATGAACGAGCGTCTGCTGGGGTCGGGCCACCTCGGCATCAAGCGCTTCTTCGCGCTCGACACACAAGCCTATGAACAGGGCGCGCTCGACAAGAAAACGAAGGAGCTGATGGGACTCGCCGCCTCGACCGTGCTTCGCTGCGACGACTGCATCACGTACCACATCAAGCAGTGCGTCGAGGTCGGCGTCACGCGCGAAGAGTTTCTGGACGCCTTCAACGTGGCGCTCGTCGTCGGAGGCTCGATAACCATCCCGCACCTGCGCCGAGCGGTCGAGAGGTTAGACCAACTCCTCGAAGAGAAGTGATCTACTTTGCGACCTTCACGCCATCTCCTGCGCCTTAGCGCGCGTCTCATTCTGGCGCTCGTCGTCCTGCCCGCGCTGTGCGGCGCGTGCGCGGCGCGGCGTACCGCGCTCGTTGACCCGAACGCGAGAGTCTTGAGGGTGAAGGTCACGCAGTCCGGCGACATCTACCTCGACGGGCGTTCGAAGACTTTGGAAGAGGCTTCGGCGGAGCTGGAGCGTTTGAAGAAAGAGAACGGCGCGGTGCTCTACTACCGGGAGGAGTCGGCGCAGCACCAGCCGCACCCGAACGCGCTGAAGCTCATCCACAAGATCGAAGAGCTGAAGTTGCCGGTCGGCCTGAGCGAAAAGGATTTTGATTGAATGTCGAGAAAGACGATTTACGCATTGCTGTTCGCCGCGCTGTCGTGCGGCCTGTGGCTCGCGGCGGCTGTCGCTCGCGCGCAGGAAGGTCAGGAGAAAGGCGTTGACGACGTGTCCACACGTTCGCAGGGGCGCGTGCGCGCGCCGGAGCTTGAGGGCGGGCGCGGCTGGCTAAACACCGACAGGCCGCTCTCGATTGCCGCCTTGCGCGGCAAGGTCGTGCTGCTCGACTTCTGGACTTACGGCTGCGTCAACTGCATGCACGTCATCCCGGACTTGCGCCGGCTCGAAGAGAAGTACGCGAAAGAACTGGTCGTCATCGGCGTCCACTCGGCGAAGTTCGAGAACGAGAAGGAGACCGAGAACATACGCCGCATCATCCTGCGATACGGCATCGAGCACCCGGTCGTCAACGACGCGGACTTCCGCATCTGGCACGCCTACGCCGTCAACGCCTGGCCGACGCTCGTCGTGATTGACCCGGCGGGCTACGTCGTCGGAGAGGCCGCGGGCGAAGGCAATTATGAGGTGCTCGACAAGGTCATCGGCCAACTGGTCGAGGACGCGCGCAAGCGCGGCGCGCTCGACGAGCGGCCCCTGAAGCTCGCGCTCGAACGCGCGAAAGTGGGCGACCTGCCGCTCGCCTTCCCCGGAAAGATTCTGGCCGACGAACGCGGCGAGCGCCTCTTCATCGCCGACTCAAACCACAACCGCATCGTCGTCACGCGACTCGACGGCACGCTTCTGGAAGTCATCGGCTCCGGCGAGCACGGCGCGCGCGACGGCGCGTTCAAAGAGGCGAGCTTCTACCGCCCGCAGGGACTCGCGCTCGACGGCGAGAGCCTCTACGTCGCGGACACGGAGAACCACCTCGTCCGCCGCGTTGACCTGAAGACGCGCACCGTCGAGACGATTGCCGGCACAGGCAAGCAGCTCCTAGACCTCTCGGTGCGCGGCGGCCCCGCGCGCTCCACGCCCATCAGTTCGCCCTGGGATCTGGCTCTCGTCGGGCGCGCGCTCTACATCGCGATGGCCGGGCCGCACCAGATTTGGCGGCTCGATCTGGACAGGCAGCAGCTCTCCGTCTTCGCCGGCACGGGCCGCGAAGCGCGCGAGGACGGCCCACGCGACGAGGCCGGCTTCGCGCAGCCTTCGGGCCTCGCGACCGACGGCAAGACGCTCTACGTCGCCGACGCCGAGTCGAACACCATCCGCGCCGTCTCGCTCGACGGCACGCAGCGCGGCGAGACGAAGGCGGGCGACGCAAACGCGGACGACGCGACACGCGGCGACTCGAAGACGGGCGGCGTGATACGCGACGACTCGCCGGCCGGCGAGTCCGACGCGCGCGACGCAAAGGCGGACGGAGTGAGATTGCGGAAGGCGTCGCTCTCATCATCCGTCTCAGGCGACGAGGTGCAGACGCTCGCGGGCGGCGACCTCTTCGACTTCGGCGACCGCGACGGAGAGGGCGACGACGTGCGCCTTCAGCACCCGCTCGGCCTCGCGCTCCACGAAGGCCACCTCTTCATCGCTGACACATACAACCACAAAATTAAAGTGCTCGACCCGCGCGCGCGCACCGTCAAGACCTTCGCCGGCACGGGCAAGTCAGGCCAGACGGACGGCGCCGGAGCCTCCTTCTACGAGCCGGGCGGCCTCACGGTCGCCCGCGGAAAGCTCTACGTCGCAGACACAGACAACCACGCCGTCCGCGTCGTTGACCTCGCGTCGAAGCAGACCACGACGCTCGTCATACGCGGCCTCGAACCGCCCGCTCGGCCCGCGAGCGTGAGCGTGAGTGCCGATGCGCCGGGCGAGTCGGATTCGGCGGGGCCGAACGCCGAAGAGTTCAAGGCCGCGCCGCAGCGCCTCGCGGTCGGCGGCGACGCGGCACTCGTCCTGGACGCATCGCTGCCCGCGGGCTATCACCTCAACCCTTCGGCTCCGCACCGCTACCTCGTCTCGGTTGAGGGCGGGCAGGGGACTCTGGCACTCGTCGGGTCTTCCGGCGAGGGCAGCCCGACGATGAAGAGGGGCGGCGGGAAAGAGTTGCGTCTGCCGTTCAGGATACCTCTGCGCGCGCTCGCGCCCGGCGCTTCAGAGTTGCGCGTGCGACTCACGCTCTACTACTGCCGCGAGGACAACACGGGCACGTGCAAAGTCAAGACGCTCGTCTGGCGCGCGCCCGTCGAAGTCACGAACGAGGTGGGCGCGGCGCGCGAGATTAAGTTGCAGGGGAAAGTTGAGTAGGCGAGTTTGAGCAAGCGAGAGTGGTGCGGGCGACGGAAACGAGTTGAGAGGCCGCACACAAAGCAAGTCAGAGGCGCGCGCGGCGAACCGTTCATTCGCGGCGGCTTGAGGCAGGCCGGGCTGATTCAGTTGCGCGAGAAGCCGCCCCGTTCGTCGAGCAGTTCGGGCCAGAGTTCGCGGCTGCGCTCAAGCTCGCGCTCCAGGAGCGCCTTCGTCTGCCGCAGCTCTTTTGAAAGCTCCGCGTTCGCGCGCTCAAGCTCCGAGATGTGTTTCTTCAACTGCCGCCCGCGGGCTTCGAGGAACATCGAGTAGAAATAAAGCACGCCCGCGACGGCGGCCAGCGTCAACGCGAGTACTATCGCAGCGTAAAACTCCACGGCTGTTGTCCCTGCTTGTCGGTTTACTAACTTTCTACCGCTTCCCGCCCGAATCCGCAAGCCCGCCAGCCATGCCAAACAGAACCGCGAGCGGTAGCGAGCGGGTAGATGTTCCGCAAGTCAAGCCCTCGCTGAAGCGAGCACCCGCGAGGCTTCCGCTCGCGATACTGTTTCAGCTCATCTCCGCCACCTGGCAATAAACCTTGATGGCGTCCTTCGCGTTGGTGAGCTTGTCGAACAGGTCACGATAGTTATCAAGCCCTTTGACCGGGTCGGTGAGCAGGCGCGAGAGCCAGCCGGGGTACTCAAGCTCCGCCTTCGACATGTCGCCGACGCCCGACTCGAAATATTCGCGGTTGGCGTTAACAGTCCCAACCATCACCTTGTTGCCGAGGACGAAGCCGAGGTTGATCTTGTCCGCCGGCACTTCGACCTTGCGGTCGCCGCCGGTGACGCTGGAGAGCACGAGCACGCCGTTTTTGGCGAGCGCCTGCATCGAGTCGAAGACGATGGGCGAGTAGCCTGTGGCCTCGAAGATGATGTCAAAGCCGCCTTCGTAACGCCGCGGCGACTCGGCCACGGGCAGCTCGTCGCTCGTCACGTAGGTCGCGCCGAGCGCTTCGATCAACTCGGAGTTGAGGTAAGGCTTCGGAATCTTCCCGAAGGTGACGACTTCGAGGCCGCGCAGCCGCAGCACGAGCGTCGCCAGCAACCCAATCGTGCCCGCGCCCATCACCGCCGCGCGACGCGGACGCCACACGCGCAGACGCCGCTGAATCTCGAAAGCCTGCGTGACGCCCTTCTGCACGACCGACATCGGTTCCAGAAGCACGCCGACCTCTTTCAAGCCCTGCGGGATTTTGACGATGAACTCGGCGTCGTCGGCGTAGAACTCGGCGAGGTAGCCGTGCAGGAGGTTGATGCCGCGCTCGTAGTAGACCGAGTCGGTCGTCATGTCGCTGGTGCCGATAGCATCGTAGATGCTGTGGCCGGGCCGCCGGACTGTGGCGACGACGTAGTCGCCGGGCCGGACGTGTGTGACGTCAGCGCCGACGGCCTCGACCTGCCCGAAACTTTCGTGGCCCGTGACGAGGAAGTCGAAGCCTTCGGGAGCCTGGCCGTACTCGGCGGCGTTGATCTCCTTGTCGGTTCCGTCAACGCCGACGCGCAAGACTCTGACCAACACGCCGCGGCCTTCGGGAACGTCTTTCACTTCGGGCCGCGGCATCTCGACCAGATGCGCGCTGTTCGGTTTGCCGGGTGTGACTGCCATTGCTTTCATAAATCCTCCGATGGGTATTAGGTGTTGGGTTCTAGGTGCTGGGTTCGATGCGACGTTTTCGCCAGCACCCAAAACCCAGCACCTAACACCCGCATTTTACTCCCCGCTCTGCTGGAGGAGCTTGGCGACGAGGCCCGTCCAGCCGGTCTGGTGCGAAGCGCCGAGGCCGGTGCCGTTGTCGCCGTGAAAGTATTCGTAGAAGAGCAGGTGGTCGCGCCAGTGTGGGTCGGTCTGGAACTTCTCGACGCCGCCGAAGACGGGTCGGCGGCCCTCTTCGTCGCGCAGGAAGAGGCGCGAGAGGCGGCGCGAAAGCTCTGCCGCGACCTCCCAGAGCGTGAGCATCCGGCCTGACCCGGTCGGGCACTCGACGCGGAAGTCGTCGCCGAAGTAGTAATGAAACCTCTGGAGCGACTCGATGAGAAGGTAGTTGGCGGGGAACCAGACGGGGCCGCGCCAGTTCGAGTTTCCGCCGAAGAGGCCGGTGGTTGACTCCGCCGGCTCGTAGTCGACGCGGTGCACGGCTCCGCCGAAGTCGAGCACGAAGGGGTCTGCGAGGTGTCGGCGCGAGACGGCGCGCACGCCGTAAGGCGAGAGGAACTCCTGCTCATCGAGCATCACCCGGAGCACGCGCCGAAGGCGCTCCTGATTGGTGACGGCGAGCAGACGCCGGCCCTGAAGCCCGCGCGTCTTCATGCAGGCGACGTTCTCGGTCAGGTCGGGGCGGTTCTCGATGAACCACTGCATGCGCTTGCTGAAGCCGGGAAGCCTATCTAAAACTTCCGAGTCCAAAGTCTCGACGGCGAAGAGCGGGATGAGTCCGACCATCGAGCGGACGCGCAAGGGGAAGTGCGCGCCGTCCTGCTTGTGCAGCACGTCGTAGTAGAAGCCGTCTTCTTCGTCCCAGAGCGAGTAGTTGTCGGGGCCGACGCGGTTCATCGCGTCGGCGATGTAGATGAAGTGTTCCCAGAACTTCGAGGCCACGTCTTCGTAGGTCGGGTCTTCGCGCGCCAGCTCCATCGCAATCGCCAGAAGGTTGAGCGTGTACATCGCCATCCAGCTCGTGCCGTCGGACTGTTCGATGTGGCCGCCGCCGGGCAGAGGCTTGCTCCGGTCGAAGACGCCGATGTTGTCGAGTCCGAGGAAGCCGCCCTCGAAGATGTTGTTCCCTTCGGCGTCCTTCCGGTTGACCCACCAGGTGAAGTTCAGCATCAGCTTGTGGAAGACGCGCTCCAGAAAATCGCGGTCGCCGACGCCGTCCCTGCGCTTCTTCTCGATGCGATAAACCCTGAGCGCGGCCCACGCGTGCACGGGCGGATTCACGTCCGAGAAGTTCCACTCGTAGGCCGGGAGCTGCCCCGAAGGGTGCATGTACCACTCGCGCAGCAGAAGGATCAACTGCTCCTTTGCGAAGTCGGAATCGACGAGCGCGAGCGGCACGCAATGAAAGGCCAAGTCCCAAGCGGCGAACCAGGGGTACTCCCACTTGTCCGGCATCGAGAGCACGTCGGCGCTGTAGAGATGCTTCCACTCGCTGTTGCGCCCGCGCTTTCGTTCGGGCGGCGGCGCGGGCTGCGCCGGGTCGCCTTCGAGCCACTGC
>JALZHC010000080.1:0-378 GCA_030914105.1 Acidobacteriota bacterium | reverse complement strand
GACCAGAGCAGCCCGGCGAGCGCCTGCCGCATGACGCCGCGCGCGTCCGGGCTTAAGTGTTCGGGGATGATGTCTGCGTAGAACTCGTCGGCCTCGCGGCGGCGAGTCTCGAAGGTGCGCTCGAAGCCTTCGCCGAAGACCTCGTCCACGGTTGACTGCGGCTCCTCTGTGAAGCGCAGACGCACGACGCGCTCGCCGCCCGCCGGGATGCTCAGGACGTAGAGCGCCGCCGCCTTCGTCCCGCGACCTTCGGGGTTGACCGCGCCGCGCTCGCCGCGGACGACGTAATCGTTGATGCCGTCCTTCACGAACGAGCCGTTCGGCACGCCGTAAAGCCTCTGCGTGTTCGTGTCGTTCTCCGTGAAGAGAAGCTCCGGC
>JALZHC010000537.1 GCA_030914105.1 Acidobacteriota bacterium | reverse complement strand
TTCGTTGACCACGCGGACGCGCGCACGGGCCTCGTCCTCGACCGCGCGCGCGCCACGGGCGAAGCGCCGCCGCCCGGCCACCCAAGCCACAACATCGCTTCGAGCGCCGCCACGGGCTTCGGCCTCACCGCGCTTTGCATCGGCGCGTCACGCGGCTGGATCGCGCGCGAAGAGGCGAAGAGGCGCGTGCTCAACGCGCTCCACTTCTACGCCGAGCGTGCCGCGCAGGAGCACGGCTGGTTCCTTCATTGGATGGACAAAGAGACGGGCGAGCGCCGCTGGACGAGCGAATACTCCTCGATTGACACGGCGCTCCTGCTCGCGGGCGTGCTCACCTGCCGGCAGTTCTTCCGCGAAGACCCGGAGGTCACGCGCCTCGCCACGCTCGTCTACAACCGCGTTGACTTCCAGTGGATGCTCGCGGGCGACCCCGTGCTGCTCTCCCACGGCTGGCGGCCAGAGACCGGCTTCATCGAGTCGCGCTGGGACACCTACAGCGAGCACCTCATTCTCCAACTGCTCGCCATCGGCTCGCCGACTCACCCGATCACGCCGCGCGCCTGGCTCGCCTGGTCGCGCAAGCGCATCACATACGCCGGCTACACATACCTCAACGCCGGCCCGCTCTTCACGCACCAGTTCACGCAAGCCTGGGTTGACATGCGCGGCTGGCATGAAAGCTGGTATCCCTTCACGGACTACTTCGCCAACTCCGTCGCCGCCACGCGCGCGCACCGGCAGTTCTGCATCGACCTCTCTTCCGAGTTCCCCGCTTACGGCCCCGACGTGTGGGGCATCTCCGCCTCCGACAGCGCGCACGGCTACCTCGCCTGGGGCGGCCCGCCGCGCGACCCGTCCATTGACGGCACGGTCGTGCCGAACGCGCCCGCAGGCTCCCTGATGTTCACGCCGGACATCTCTCTGCGCGCGCTGCGAACGTTGAAAGAGAAGTTCGGCGAGAAGACTTTCGAGCGCTACGGCTTCGTCGATGCCTTCAACCCGAACACGGGCTGGGTGGACGATGATGTAATAGGCATTGACCAGGGCATCACGCTCCTCAGCGCCGAGAACCTCCGCGACCGGTTAGTCTGGCGCTACTTCATGCGCAACCCGGAGATTCCGCGGGCGATGAGGCTGGTCGGACTAAGAAAAGGGAAAAGGGTAAGGGGGAAGGGGTAAAGAAAGTTAGCTACGAGTGGCGCTATCAACTTTGTTCCCTTCCCCCTTACCCTTTCCCCTCGCCTCACTTCTGCCTCTTGAAAATCCTGAATTCCCACGCGTCGAGCTTGAGACTGGGGAGGGAGGTCGCGGGCGCGGCGCTCGCGGCGGGCGCGGCAGCGCCGCGCGGAGGCTCGCGCGTGTTGGGCGTGATGTCCGTGTAAGTGCGGGCGGGCGCTTCGAGCGTGCCGGTGAAGGGCTGTGTGGAGAAGTTGATGGCGACGACCAGCTCTTCGTCGGCGTCGCGCCGCAGGTAGGTGACGACGCGCGACTCGTCGGAGTTGCGGAGCCAGCGCAGCTCGCCGCCGCGCAAGGAAGTGTGTGCCTTCCGCAGCGCGATCATCTGCTGGTAGAAGCGCGGGAATTCGGGGCGGCGCTCGGCTATCGGCCAGAAGATTTGCAGGCGCTCGAAGAGCGCGGGCGCGCCGGACTCTGCCGTGTCGCCGACCTCCATGCCGTTGTAGAGCATCGGCACGCCGTCGAGCGTGAGCATCAACGCCTCGGCGGCGAGCGCCGCCGGCTCGCCGAAGCGCGCGATGGCGCGGCGCTCGTCGTGATTATCGGAGAAGCGCATCCGCAGCGCGCCGCGCGGATAGCGGGCCGCGTCCGCCTCCCAAACCTCGCGGAAGACGCTCGCGGGCCTGCGTCCTTGAAGAACGTCCGTGAGCGTCGAGTGCAAAGACCACGAGTAGTCGAGGTCGAAGGCGCGCACGAGCAGCTCCGGCTTGTCGGCCTCTGCGAGCATGACGATGTCCGGCTTCACACGCTCAAGCTCCGCGCGCGCACGCTCCCAGAAGTCGGTCGGAACGTCCGCCGCCACGTCGCAGCGGAAGCCGTCGAGGTCGAAGTCGCGCACCCAGTGGACGAGCATGTCGGTCATGTATTTCCGCAGCTCAGGGTTGTCGTAGTTGAGCTTCGCTACGTCCATCCAGTCGTGCGGGTATGTGATCTTGCCCGCGGCGTCGTGGACGTAGAAGTCCGGCCACTTCATCAACACGCTGTCCCAGGAGGTGTGGTTGGCGACGATGTCGATGATGACCTTCATGTCGCGCCGGTGGGCCTCGCGTATGAGCCGCTTCAAATCATCAGCCGTGCCGTAGTCGGGGTTGACGGCGTAGTAGTCGCGCACGGCGTAAGGGCTGCCGATCGTGCCCTTCTTCTTCTCCTGACCGATGGGGTGAATCGGCATCAGCCAGAGGATGTTGACGCCCAAGCCTTTCAGCCGGTCGAGCTGCGCCGTGATGCCGCCCAAGTTTCCCTCAGCCGAGAAGACGCGCGGGAAGATTTCGTAGATGACGCCCGCGCGCACCCACTCGCGCGACGAACGCGCGGCCTCGCGCGACACGTCGCGCCCGGTTTGCGCGAGCAGCGCGACGTGCAGCGAGGCGACGACGGCGAACAGAAGCGCCAGACGGCGCAGCTTCCCGGTCGTGTCCTTCAAAGCCTTTCCTCCTCCCTTCAACTTCAAAGTGCCCCGGCGCAACCTCAACGCCCCTTGCCCTCGTCGTCGAGCAGCCCCGTGCTCGGCACGGGCTGCGCAGATTGCTGTGTGAGCACGGGCTCCTTCCTGTCGCCGCGGATCACGTCGCGCGTGTGTGCTTCGCCCGAAACGTCCTCGACACGCGAGACCAGAAGCGCCGCCAGCAGCATGAAGACGCCGCCCGTCATCACCATGTAGAGCGGCGCGTTGTGGTTTTCGGGGCCGAAGACGGCGCGGATGATCGGGCCGAAGGTGAGCGCCTGCGTGATTTCCGGGAGCACGATGAAGAAGTTGAAGACGCCCATGTAGATGCCCATGCGCGCGGGCGGCAGCGCGCCCGAAAGAATGGCGTAGGGCATCGAGAGGATCGAGGCCCAGGCGATGCCGACGCCGACCATCGTCAGCAGCAGCGTCCACTTGTCGTGGATAACGTAGGTCGAGAGCAATCCGACGCCGCCGCAGACGAGCGCGACGGCGTGGACGGTCTTGCGGCTCGTCGCCGCGGCGAACTTCGGCAGCGCGAAGGCGACGAGGAAGGTCACGACGGAGTAGACGGCGAAGCAGATGCCGCCCCACTCGCCGCCCAGGGCGAAGCTTTGATCCTTGTCGCTCGTCGCGCCGAAGACGTGGTACGAGGTCGTCAGCCCGAAGAAGAGCCACATGCAGAACAGTCCGAGCCAGGTGAAGAACTGGACGACGGCGAGCTGCTTCATCGTCTTCGGCATGTCGGCGATGGCCGAGAAGATTTCGTTGAGCAAGACTTTGGCCGTGGCGGCGACGCCGCGATGCTCGGCGCGCATCCGCTCGAAAGCCTCCAGGTCTTCGGGCGGATACTCCTTCGACGTGATGATCGTCCACAGCACGGCGAGGATGAAGGCGAGCGCGCCGAGCTTGAACGAATACTGCACGGTGAGCGGAATGCCACTCGGCGTGCGCCCCTCGACGCCGAAGTAGCGGAAGAAATACGGGAGCGCGTTGGCGAGCGTCGCGCCGATGCCGATGAAGAAGCTCTGCATGACGAAGCCTGCGGTGCGCTGCTCGTCGTTGAGCTTGTCGGCGACGAAGGCGCGGAACGGCTC
>JALZHC010000536.1 GCA_030914105.1 Acidobacteriota bacterium | reverse complement strand
CGTCGAGCGCGTCGAAGGCTGCGCGCAGGCGCTCGCGGCGCGACGCGCCGGGGGCGAGCGAGGCGATGAAGTCGACGGCGGCGGCAGCGCCCGCGATGCCTTCGTGGTTCTGCGTGCCGGTCTCGGCGACTTCGGGCGCGTAGTCGGGCGCAGGCGCGAGCTTCGGCCAGGGGAGCGTCGAGAGCAGCTCGCGGCGGCAGAAGAGCGCGCCGACGTGCGGGCCGTAAAACTTGTATGCCGAGCAGACGAGGAAGTCGCAGGCAATCTCGCGCACGTCCGTCAGACGGTGCGGCGCGGAGTGTACGGCGTCGACGAAGAGGTACGCGCCCGCCGCGCGCGCCAGCCGCAGGGCGCGCGCGGTGTCGTTGATGGTGCCGAGCGCGTTCGAGGCCGCGCCGACGGCGACGAGGCGCGTGCGCTCAGATATCTTGCACTCGAAGTCGTCCCAGTCGAGCGCGCCCGTCTCTGTGTCCATGCGGACGACGCGCAAGCTAACGCCGCGCTCGCGCGCGAGCGCCTGCCACGGCGCGACGTTGGCGTGGTGGTCGAGTTCGGTGACGACGATCTCGTCGCCCTCGCAGAAGAGGCGACCGAGCGTGCGCGAGACGTGGAAGGCGAGCGTCGTGGCGTTCGCGCCGAAGGCGATCTCGTCGTGCGACGCGCCGAGGAAGTCCGCGAGCGTCTCTCGCGCGCGCTCGATTGTTTCGTCGGTCTCGGCGCTCGTCGGGTAGGCCCAGTGTGTGTTGGCGTTGTGTTGATAAAGATAGTCGCTCATGGCCTCGACGACCTCGCGCGGAACCTGTGTGCCGCCGGGGCCGTCGAAGTAGGCGACGCGCGCGCCGCCGTGCGCGCGTTCGAGCGCGGGGAAGTGCGACCTGATCTCTTCGGTCGAAAGGACACCGGTAGTTGCGGCCTGTCGTATAGTCTCGCTCATAAGTAATAAAGGGCAGTAGCCCGACCGTGAGGGAGGGCGTGAAGAGAAGGATGAAGTAGGAAGGATGAAGGATGAAGTAGACCCTTTCTGGAGTATCCACTTCCGCCTTCCGCCTTCCGCCTTCATCCTTCCAGAGATGCCCTCCCTCACGGTCGGGCTACCGCCTGTCTTAGTTCAGTCTCCTCTGGCTTGATGAGTGCTATCATTCACGCGCAAGATTTACCTTAACCCGCGCAAAGGTCAAGGCAGCAGGAGGCGTTTGATGGGCTTCAGCCAGCCGCCGCCGCAACTCGGCAACCAGTACGCGGACGACCGCGCGCTGCGCTCTTACCTCCGGCGACAACTTCCGACGGACGTGCTCCGCGAGGTCGAGCCTTCGCTCGAAGAGCTGGGCGAGCTGGCGGGCGGCGAGCTGTACCGGATGCAGCTCGAAGACCGCCTGAACGAGCCGAGGCTGACGCGCTGGGACGCCTGGGGCGAGAGGGTTGACCGCATCGAGGTCTCGCCGCTGTGGCGCGTGGCCGAGCGTCTGGCCGCCGAGCGCGGGCTGGTCGCCACCAGCTACGAGCGTCGTCACGGTCGCCACTCGCGCGTGCATCAGTGCGCGCTCGCCTACCTGTTCACGCCCTCGACGGACATCTACAGTTGCCCGCTCGCGATGACCGACGGCGCGGCGCGCGCCCTTCTGGCCTCGGAGAATCACGAACTCATCGCGCGCGTCTTGCCGCACCTCGTCTCGCGCGACCCCGCGGAGTTCTGGACGAGCGGGCAGTGGATGACGGAGCTTTCGGGCGGCTCGGACGTGAGCCGGACTGAGACGCAAGCGCGGCGGGACGACGAAGGCGTGTGGCGGCTCTACGGGCGCAAGTGGTTCACCTCGGCGACGACGGCGCAGGTCGCACTCACGCTCGCGCGCCCCGAAGGAAACCCTCCGGGCAGCCGCGGCCTCGCGCTCTTTTTAGTCGAGACGCGCGACGAGCGCGGCTTCTTACGCGGCATACAGGTCAACCGCCTCAAGGAGAAGCTCGGCACGCGCAAAGTCCCGACCGCCGAGCTGACCCTCGACGGCGCGCAGGCCGCGCTCGTCCGCGGCACCAGCGATGGCGTGCGCCACATCGCGCCCGTGCTCAACATCACGCGGCTCTGGAACGGCCTGAGCGCGGCGGCGCTGATGCGGCGGGGGCTGGCGCTCGCGCGCGACTATGCGCGCCGCCGCACGGCCTTCGGCTCCGTGCTCGCGGAGAAGCCTCTGCACGCGGACACGCTCGCAGGGCTTCAGGCCGAAGCCGAGGCGTCGCTGCACCTCGCCTTCTTCGTCGCGGAGCTGACGGGGCGCGAGGAGGCGCGCGAGATTGAAGAGAGGCAGTCGCGTCTGCTGCGTCTGCTGACGCCTTTGATGAAATTGACGACGGCGCGCGCGGCTGTCGCGGTCGCGAGCGAAGTGCTCGAAGCCTTCGGCGGCGCGGGCTACGTTGAAGACACGGGCCTGCCGGTCATCTTGCGCGACGCGCAGGTGCTCTCGATCTGGGAGGGCACGACCAACGTCCTCTCGCTCGACGCGCTGCGCGCGCTCGACAAAGAAGGGAAGGAAGAAGACGCGCTGTCCGTTCTGCGGTCGGAGGTCGAGGCTTGCGCGCGGTCTGTGAGCGACGAGAGGCTCGCGCGTCCGGTCTCGGTCGCGCGTGGGGCGCTTGAGCACGCCGCGGCGTGGCTGGCGCGGGCGGCGAGGGAAGGGCAGCCGTCGCTCGAAGCGGGCGCGCGCCGCTTCGCCATGACCGCGGGGCGCGCGCTCGCGCTCGCACTCCTCGCGCGCCAAGCGCAGTGGTCGCTCGACGAAGAGCGCGACACGCGCGCACTCGCCGCCGCGCGACGCTTCGCGCTCTCCGGCGTTGACCTCATCGTTGACGAGGCGGACATCGAAGATTCGTTCGCACTGCTGAACGACCCTTGAGCCGAACAACTCTTGAGCCGAACGACTCTTGAGTCGATCCGTGCTTTAATCTTTGGTTGAGCTAATCCGTGCTTTAATCTTCTGTGATGCCCCGGCACTTACGCTGCATGAAACGGTCGCGCACACGAACGCTGCGGAAGTCGGCCTCCGCGCCGCTGGTCTTCGTCCTGCTCCTCGCCGGACTCGCCGGCGCGACCGCGCAAGGACAGGGCCGGCGTGCGACGCCTGCACAGCTCGCTTCCGTGCGCGAGTACATACGACGGAGCTGGCACACGCTCAAGCGCTCGAACCGAGACCTCGCGGCGGCGGCGGTTGACCCGAAGTTCAAGCCGGGCGCGGACGCAAACGCGCACAAGGATGCGGACGCAAACGGGAACAAGGATGCGAACGCAGACACGAACCGGAACCCCTCTCCCTCGCCGCCCGACTCTGCCCTCGCGCAGCCCGACTCTTCCGCCGCGCCGCGCTGGCCCGTCTATGTCGCGCGCGACGAAGACCTGAAGGGAATCGAACAGAGCTTGCGCGCACAGTTGAAGCCGGAAGAGTTCGCGCGCATCGAGCTGCGGCGACTGCCGGCGCGCGCCGCCGGCGCCGCGCCGGGCCTGCTCTACCTGCCGCGCCCTTACGTCGTCCCCGGCGGGCGCTTCAACGAGATGTACGGCTGGGACAGTTACTTCATCGAGGTCGGACTCCTGCGCGACGGCGAGACGGAGCTTGCGCGCGACATGGTCGAGAACTTCCTCTACGAGATCGAGCACTACGGACAGGTCTTGAACGCCAACCGCACATACTACCTCACGCGCTCGCAGCCGCCCTTCCTGACGCGCATGATCCTCGGCGTCTACGAAGCGAGCAGAGACCGCGCCTGGCTCGAACGTGCCGCGCCCGCCGTCGAG
>JALZHC010000079.1:2312-9753 GCA_030914105.1 Acidobacteriota bacterium | reverse complement strand
GAGCTGGCCGACCCCGAAAAGACGCTCGCCGAGATCGCCGCCGCCGCAGGCTTCTACGACCAGAGCCACTTCGCCAACGCCTTCAAACGCCACACAGGCTTCACGCCCGCCGAGTTCCGACGCGCGCAGGCGAGCTCGCCCCGTCCAAACGCGCTCCGAACTTCCAAGACAAGCCTCCCCAACGGAGACTAACCTGCCGCCATTAACACGTTCGCGTGCGCCGGTAGTTCAACTGCGACCTCTGATGCCGTGCGCCGGAGCGTTGGTTCTATGTTCGACGGCGAGAGGAGTGTGGCGATGAAGCGTTCGGAGAGAGACGGGGCAGCCGCGCGTCTGGCGCGGAGGAGTTTCATGAAGGGCGGCGCGGGCGCGCTCGTCGCTGCGAGTTGTCTGCCTGCGCTGGGGCGCGGCGCGGCGACGCCCGGAGCGCAGGCGATTCAGGGCGCGGGCGCGAAGCTCTACGTCTGCCCGCCCTGCGGGGCGGACTGCGACAAGCTGACCTTCGACAGGCCCGGCCAGTGTCCGGGCTGCGGCATGACTCTCATCGAGAAGGCGCTGGCGGACAAGTTCCCCACGGTTGCCATCCTCCTCTTCGACCACGTCGAGATCATAGACTTCGCCGGCCCCTGGGAGGTCTTCGGCGGCGCGGGCTACAAGGTCTTCACCGTCGCGGAGAAGACAGACCCCGTCAACTGTGTCTACGGCCAGCGCGTCGTCGCCGACTACACGTTCGAGAACAGCCCGCGCTCGGACGTTTTGCTCGTGCCCGGAGGCGGCGTCGGTCAAGCGGTCAACAACCCAAGGCTGATTAAGTGGGTGCAGGACGGCGCGAAGCAGTCGAGCTACGTGATGTCTGTCTGCACCGGCGCCTTCATCCTCGCCAGGGCCGGACTGCTCGACGGGCTGACGGCGACGACCGTGCGTCACGCCATTGATAATCTGGCGACCGCCGGCAAGAACATCAAGACTGTCTACGACCGCCGCTACGTTGACAACGGCAAGGTCATCACGACCGCGGGCCTCTCTTCCGGGATAGACGGCGCGTTCTATCTCGTCTCGAAGATGCTGGGCAAGGGCACGGCGCAGCAGACGGCGCTCGGCATTGAGTACAAGTGGGAGCCGGACTCGAAGTTCGCGCGCGCGGCCTACGCCGACCGCTACCTGCCGAACTTCCAAGGCTTCGACGCCGAGATCATCTCGACCGAAGGCGACACCGAGCGCTGGGAGATCAGGGCCGTCGTCGCCAGGCCCGCCTCCGTCGCGGAGATCATGGAGCTGACGCGCAGGCAGATCGCGTCGGGCACGCCGCACACCGGCTCGCCGGTGACGTTCGTCCCGCACGCGGGCCCTGGCAACGACCGCGCCGAGATCGAATGGAAGTTCAAGGACGACGAGGGGCGCGGCTGGCGCGGCTCGGCCGTGGCCGAGCCTTTGACGGACGCGAAAGACAAATTCGTCCTCACGCTGAGGCTCGCGCGCGAACGCACGCCGGCCTAGACGCCGCGCTCGCCTGCACGCACGCGCCGAGGCAAACGCATGAACAACGACGAACTCTCGCACGACGACGACGCACGAGCAGCCTTCAGGTATGTGCCGCGCGCGCTGCTCGTGATTCTGCGTGTCCATCTGGGCGTGATTCTGCTCGTCACCAACCTGGGCAAGTTGACGAGGGACGCGCCCTTCTCGGCGGAGATGCTCGCCTTCCTCCAGGGTTACGCGATGCGCAACGCGTCGGGCGCGTACCAGCAGTTCCTTCAGCAGTTGGTCATCCCGCACGCGACCCTGTTCAGCTACCTCATCATGGCCGGCGAACTCGTGGCCGGGCTTTCGCTTCTGACAGGGACGGCGACGCGCCTGGGGGCGGCGGTCGCAATGTTCCTGTTCCTGAACTACATGCTGGCGAAGGGACGCCTGTTCTGGTCGCCCGACAGCGAAGACGCGGCGGTCTTTTTCAGCGCACTGGTGCTGCTCCTGGGCGCGGCGGGCCGCGTCTGGGGTCTGGACGCATACCTCGCGCGGCGCTGGCCTCGCGCCCCTTTCTGGTAGATACTGGCGGGACGAATGGGCCGCAAAACTTTCAGCCGCACGTCTCGCTGTTTAGCATTTTCCGTCTGTCTGCTGTCATTAATCTTATTAGCCGCGGCGCAGGAGCTGAAGCGCGCGGCCTTCGTCGGCGTGCGCGCCGGCCCGCTGACGGACGAGGCGCGGGCGCGTCTTCACTTCACAGGCGACGGCGTCCTCGTCCTCGGACTCGTCGAGGGCGGCTCGGCGAAGGACGCGGGGCTTCAGACGGACGATGTCATCACGCAGGTCAATGAACACAAGGTCGCCGGCCCCGAAGACTTCGTCGCCACGGTGTCGCGCTTGCGCGCCGGCGACAGCGTGACGATTCACTTCTGGCGCGGCGGCGCGGCGCAAACGAAGCAGTTGGTCTTGAAGCCGCGCCCTTTCGAGACAGTCCCCGACGCTGTGACCTCTTACAGGTCGGTCGCGGTTGACGACAGCTTACGGCGCGCAATCGTCACCGCGCCGAAGGGCGAGGGCAGGCACCCGGCTGTTCTTTACATCACGGGCATCGGCTGTTTCTCGCAGGAGTCGCTCGACCTCAGCAGCAACGAGGCGAAGCTGCTCTACGGGCTGACGCGCGCCGGCTTCGTCACGATGCGCGTCGAGAAGAGCGGCGTCGGCGACAGTCAGGGGCCGCCCTGCGCGAGTCCGGCGGTTGACTTGCAGGCGGAAGTGCGCGGCTACGTCGCCGGTCTGAAGGCACTCAAAGCTTATCCTTTCGTTGATGCCGACCGGGTCTTCGTCGTCGGCCTGAGCATCGGCGGCGTCGAGGCTCCGCTCGTCGCGCAGCAGGTTCCGGTCAGGGGTCTCGTCGTCATCAACACGGTCGGCAAGCCGTTTCTGGAATACCTTCTGGACACGCGCCGCCGTCAGAATCTACTGCGCCACACGCCCTTCGACGAGATGGAGCGACGCCTGCGACTGGGCGAGCAGTGCAACCATCGCCTGCTCGTCGAGCGCGAGATGCCCGAACAGTTGCTCAAGGAGATGCCGGCCTGCGGCGAATACATCTCGTACCCCGCGCCATATACCTTCATGCAGCAGTGGGCCGCGCTCAATCTGGCCGAAGAGTGGAAGCGTGTGGACGCGCCCGTGCTCATCGTCTACGGCACGAACGACTACGTCTCGACCATCGCCGACGACCCGTACCTCGCAGACATCATCAACAGCTTCCACCCCGGACGCGCGACCCTCAAGGCCGTCCCCGGTATGGATCACTACCTGACGAAGGCCGCCTCGATGGAGGAGAGCATGAAGCGTGCGGAGGCGGGCGCGGGCGGCGAGTTCGAGCCGGCGGTGCTCGACGCCGTTCGGGACTGGCTCGCTCAGCAGGCGCGTTCGGAATCCGCCCCTGCGAGTGATGGGAGGAGTTGAGCGATGAGGACTCTGCTTCAAGACCTGCGCTACGGCGCGCGCGTGCTGCTGAAGAAACCGGGCTTCACCGCCGTCACACTGCTCGCGCTCGCGCTCGGCATCGGCGCGAACACGGTTATCTTCAGCGCCTTCGACGCCGTGATGCTCCGCCCGCTTCCTTACAACGACCCCGACCGCATCGTCACCGTCTGGGACTCCTTCCCGAAGCAAGGCGTCCAGAAGATCGGCGTCGCCTACGCGAACTTCACAGACCTCAAGGCGCGCGCTCACTCCTTCGATCCGCTCGCGCTCTACGTCGCAGGCTCGACCACGGGCTTCAACCTGGCGGGACTGGGTGGCCCGGAACGCGTGCAGGGCACGCGCGCGACCGCCGACTTCTTCCGCGCGCTCGGCGTTGCGCCGCTCAAGGGCCGCGCGCTCAACGCAGAAGACGAGGAGCCGGGACGCAACCACGTCGCAGTCCTCGGCTACGACCTCTGGCGGCGCGACTTCGGCGGAGACGCGCGCGTCGTCGGCCAGCACATAAAACTTAACGACGAAGACTATCTGGTCGTCGGCGTGATGCCGCCGGGCTTCTCCTTTCCGAGCGGCGCGGAGATGCCCGCGGGCCAGCAGTTCGCCTCGGCCACGGAGCTTTGGACGCCTCTGACGGTGCCGAAAACGCCCGCGGCGCAGGGCGACCGGCTGGTTCGAGGCTACCGCGCCGTCGCGCGACTCAAGGCCGGCGTGACCATCGAGCAGGCGCAGGCCGAGACGAAGACCATTATCAAACAGCTCATCGCCGAACACCCCGAAGAGAACGAAGGTCTCGACGCATCGGTCACGACGATGCGCGAGAATCAGGTCGGCGAGCTTCGGCCAGCGATGCTCGCCCTCCTGGGCGCGGTCGGCTTCGTGCTCTTGATCGCGTGCGCGAACATCGCGAACCTTCTGCTGTCGCGTGCCGCCGCGCGCCGCAAAGAGTTCGCCGTCCGCGCCGCGCTCGGCGCAAGCCGCCGGCGCATACTTCGTCAACTCCTTACCGAGAGCCTGCTGCTCGCGGCGGTCGGCGGGCTGCTCGGACTCCTACTCTCGGTTGTCGCGCTGCGCCTCGTCGTCGCCTTCGCGCCGTCGAACATCCCGCGCCTCGCCGAGGCCGGCATCGATCTGCGTGTGCTCGCCTTCACGCTCGCCGTCTCTGTCCTGACGGGTCTTCTGTTCGGACTCGCGCCCGCGCTCCACGCCTCGCGCACAGACCTTTTCGAGGCGGTCAAAGAGGGCGGTCGCGGCACGTCGGGCGCGGGGCAGCAACGTCTGCGCGGCCTGCTCGTCGGCGCGGAGGTCGTCCTCGTCTTCGTCCTTCTGATCGCGGCGGGGCTGATGATTAAGAGCTTCCAACGCCTCTCGACGGTCGCGCCCGGCTTCGACCCTTCGCACGTGCTGACGGCGCGCGTCACGCTGCCCGCCATCTCTTACCCGACGCCGAAGAAGCTTCTCTTCTACCGGCAGCTCATCGCGGGCTTGAGCCAAGAGCCGGGCGTCGAGTCGGCGGCGATCGTGCGCGACCTGCCCCTGAGCGGGACAGACCCGCGCTACGGCGTGACGGTCGAGGGCCGTGCGGGCGACGCGCAGGGCGACGGCTACACCGTGAGAGACAGAATCATCAGCGCCGACTACTTCAAGGCGATGGGCATCCCCTTAAAGCGCGGTCGCTCCTTCGACGAGCACGACGACGAGCACGCGCCCGCCGTCGCCATCATCAACGAGAGCGCGGCGCGCAAGATTTTTCCCGACGAAGACCCGCTCGGTAAGGTGCTCGCCACCGGCGGCAACTACGCGCCCGACAAGTGCCGCATCGTCGGCGTGGTCGGCGACGTGAAGTTCGGCGGCTTAGACAGCCAGGCCGACCCGGAAGTCTACGTCCATTACACGCAACTGCCGGAGTCGTTCATGCAGCCCGGCATCGGCAGCATGGCCGTCGTCCTGCGCGGCGCGGGCCGGGCGGCAGACCTTGCCGGCGCTCTGCGACAGCAGGCGGCGACACTCGACCAGGGCGTGCCGGTCTCTTCCGTGACGACGATGGAGGAAGTGCTCTCCGGCTCGCTCGCGCCGCGACGCTTCAACCTCCTGCTCTTATCGATCTTCGCGGGCGTCGCGCTCCTGCTCGCCGCAGTCGGCATCTACGGCGTGCTCTCCTACTGGGTCGCGCAGCGCACACGCGAGATCGGCATTCGCATGGCTCTGGGCGCGCAAGGAAGAGACATCTTCCGGCTCGTCGTCTTTCAGGCGATGACGTTCGTCGTCGTCGGCCTCGGCGTGGGCGCGCTCGCGGCGCTGGCGCTGGCGCGCTTCCTCTCCGGCACGCTCTCCGGCCTGCTGTTCGGCGTGCGCGCGACAGACCCGGCCACGTTCGCCTTCGTCGCGCTGCTGCTCGCGTGCGTCGCGCTCATCGCCTGCTTCGTGCCCGCGCGCCGCGCCGTGAAGGTCGAGCCGACGACGGCGCTGCGAACAGAGTGACTTAACGTAGAGCGGAGTGAAACTCACCGCCCTTCACTCCGAAATCAACTGACAGGGGATATAAATTAAAGAGACGGGCCGCGCGTCTTCACCTGCCCGGCGCGGCGCGAGGCCATTGCCAGAGCGTGCCGTCAGATGTTAATTTTCTCCGCGCCTTTTTTACGACGGCGTCGCGCGCGCGTCTTGTAAACGCAAACCGTCCGTCCTGCTCCCCGGCGGCCCGCGGCTGCGTCCGGGCCGCTCTCTCTTGAGGCGAGGCTCCAGGCTTCTTTCAATCGCGGCCCGCGTCTGCGTGGGCGCGAGGCTCCCCGTAAGCAATCTTCCGAAGGTAGTACAGAATGTCAGGCCGAATCCCCCCTCGCCGTCTTGCCCCGTTCTACTTCTCGACGCTCCTCCTGCTCTCGCTGTCGGGCCTCTGGCTCGAACTCTTCCACGCGCCCGCCGCGACCGCGAGTGCGTCACACGTCGCGACCGCGACCGAGCCACACGCCGCGAGCGCGTCGCACGCCGGCCCGGCCCGACGCGCGCACGCGTCCGCCGCACCCTCGGCCCTCTTCGACACGATCTTCACGGTCAACTCCACGGGCGACGGCGCGGACAACAGCCCTGGCGACGGCTTCTGCAACGATGGCACCGGCAACTGCACCCTGCGCGCCGCCATCATGGAGTCGAACGCCTTCGCGGGCACAGACTCGATTGCCTTCAGCATCGCGGGCGCGGGCGTTCACACCATCTCCCCGGCCTCGGCCCTGCCCGCCATCACCGACCCCGTCATCATTGACGGCTACACGCAGCCCGGCTCAAGTCAGAACACTCTGACCGGCGGCGACGACGCCGTCATCGAGATCGAACTCGACGGCACGAACGCCGGCGCGACCGCGAGCGGCCTCGTCATCACGGGCGGCAACACGACGGTGCGCGGCCTCGCCATCAACCGCTTCGGCACGGGCGGCACGACGAGCGTCACGTCGGGCGGCACGGGCATCGAACTCAACAGCGACGGCAACACTGTCGCCGGCTGCTTCATCGGCACGAACGCCGCGGGCGCGTCCGCGCTCCCGAACATCAACGACGGCGTCGGCGTCACGGGCAACGGCAACACCGTCGGCGGCTCGACCGCAGCCGCGCGCAACGTTCTCTCCGGCAACGACCGCGAGGGCCTTCTGCTGCTGAGCACTTCCTCCGCCAACGATGTTTTCGGAAACTACATCGGCACTAACTTGAACGGAAGCGCGGCCCTCGCCAACGGCGCGGGCGTCGTCATCTTCGGCCTGTCGAACACCAACCGCGTCGGCGGCACAAACGCCGGCGAAGGCAACCTCATCAGCGGCAACCTCGACTCCGGCGTCCTTCTCGTCAACACGACGCACGACAACCTCGTCCGCGGCAACCTCATCGGCACCAACCTCGCCGGCTCCGTCGCGCTCCCGAACCAGAACGACGGCGTGCAGATTTTCGACACCGCCTCGAACAACATCGTCGGCGGTTCGACCGCCGCGGCGCG
>JALZHC010000079.1:0-2302 GCA_030914105.1 Acidobacteriota bacterium | reverse complement strand
GCGTAACGTCATCAGCGGAAACTCGCGCGACGGCGTCCGCGTCGGCTCGACCGGCAACGGCAACGTCGTCAGTCGCAACCTCATCGGCACGGCCATCAACGGCTCGGACTCGGTCGCCAACGGCGAGGACGGCGTGCTCATCGCTGGCGGCGCAAACCTCACCGTCGGCGGCGCGAGCCGCGCTTACGCCAACACTATCGCCTTCAACTCAGGCCGCGGCGTCAACCTCAGCGGCGGCGCGACCGGCGACCGCATCGCCGTCAACAGCATCCACGACAACGGCAATATAGGCATCGACCTCGGCACGGACGGCGTCACGCCGAACGACAACCAGGACGCCGACTCCGGCCAGAACGGACTCCAGAACTTCCCTGTGCTTACCTCCGCGACGCTCTTCGGCCAGAACATCGGCGTCGCCGGCACGCTCAACTCGACCCCCAACAGGGTCTTCACGCTCCGGTTCTTCTCCAATGCCGCGTGCGACGCTTCGGGCAACGGCGAGGGCGCAAGTTTCGTCGGCTCCGGCACTGTGAAGACCGACGCCTCCGGCAACGCCTCCTTCAGCTTCTACTTCGAGAACGTCACAGCCGCCGGAGGCCAGCTCACCGCGACGGCGACAGACCCCTCCGGCGACACCTCCGAATTTTCCGCCTGTCTCAACGCCGCCACCGTCACCGCCTGCGGCGCGGGCAGCTTCTCCGCGGCGACGGGCTTCGCCGCCGGCACCACGCCCATCTCGGTCGCGGTCGGCGACTTCAATGGCGACGGACGCGCAGACCTCGCGCTCACCAATCAGACGACAAGCTCCGTCTCAGTCTTGCTCGGCGACGGCATGGGCGGCTTCCTCTCGGCCAACGGCTTCACTGTCGGCGCAGACCCGCTCTCGGTCGCCGTCGCAGACTTCAACGGCGACGGACACGCAGACCTCGCCGTCGCCAACAGAAACTCGAACAACGCGTCAATCCTTCTCGGCGACGGCGCGGGCGGCTTCGGCGCGGCCACGAACTTCAACACCGGCACCAGCCCCGACGGCATCGTGGCCGCCGACTTCAACGGCGACGGCAAGCTCGACCTCGCCGTCTCGAACGGCGGCACCAACAACGTCTCAATCCTTCTCGGCGACGGCGCGGGCAACTTCGGCGCGGCCACCAGCTTCGCCATCGGCGACTCGCCCAACGCCATCGCCGTCGGCGACTTCAACGGCGACGGCAACCTGGACATCGTCACCGCCAACTTCTCGAACACCGCCTCCGTCCTTCTCGGCGACGGTGCGGGCGGCCTCGGCACGGCGAATAGCTTCACGGTCGGCTCGCTCCCGGTCTCGGTGGCCGTCAGCGACCTCGACGGCGACGGCAATCAGGACATCGTCACGGCGAATCGGGGCTCGAACGACGTCTCGGTCTTGCTCGGCGACGGCACGGGAGGCTTTGGCCCCGCCGCCAGCTTCGCCACGGAAAATGGGCCGGTCTCTGTGGCCGTCGGCGACTTCAACGGCGACGGCAAAGAGGACATCGTCACCGCCAATCTTTTCGCCGGCAATGCCTCCGTCCTCGACGGCGACGGCGCGGGCAACTTCGCCGCCCCCCAGAGCTTCGCAGTCGGGCCTTCGCCGCAGTCGGTCGCGGCCAGCGACTTCAACGCCGACGGCAAGCCCGACCTCGCCGTCGCCGACAACACCTCAAACAAGGTCTTCATCCTCCTCAGCAACTGCTCGCCGCCCGCAAGCTCCAACTTCGTCGTCAACTCCACGGGCGACGGCGCGGACAACAGCCCCGGCGACGGCTTCTGCAACGATGGCACCGGCAACTGCACTCTCCGCGCCGCCATCATGGAGTCGAACGCGCACGCCGGCACGGACTCGATCTCCTTCAGCATCGCGGGCGCGGGCGTCCACACTATCTCTCCCGCTTCGGCCCTTCCCGCCATCACCGCCGCCGCAACGATTGACGGCTACACGCAGCCCGGCTCAAGCCAGAACACTCTGACTAACGGCGACAACGCCGTCATCGAGATCGAACTCGACGGCACGAACGCTGGCGCGACCGCGAGCGGACTCGTCATCACGGGCGGCAACACGACGGTGCGCGGCCTCGCCATCAACCGCTTCGGCATGGGCGGCACGACGAGCGTCACGTCGGGCGGCACGGGCATCGAACTCAACAGCGGCGGCAACACCGTCGCCGGCTGCTTCGTCGGCACGGACGCCGCGGGCACGTCCGCGCTCCCGAACATCAACGACGGCGTCGGCGTCACGGGCAACGGCAACACCATCGGCGGCTCGACCGCAGCCGCGCGCAACGTC
>JALZHC010000535.1 GCA_030914105.1 Acidobacteriota bacterium | reverse complement strand
GGCATCTCTACGTCGCCGAGACTTTCGACGGCGGCCAGACCTGGACGACCACGGATGCGACGCCCAACGCGCCCATCCAGCGCGGCTGCATCTGGACGCAGGGCGGCGCGAACATCTGCCGCAACCTGCTCGACTTCTTCGACATCACCGTGGACAAGGAGGGGCGCGTCGAGGTCGGCTACGTCAACGGCTGCGCCGGCGGCGCTTGCGCGCAGGCCGCGCCCAACGCCACGGGCAACGCCTACACCGCGCTCGCCGCCATCGCGCGGCAGTCGAGCGGGCGTCGCCTGGTCGCGGCGTTCGACCCGAAGGACGCAACGTCTACGCCCGGCATGCCGTCAGTCACAGTGCGCCGCGTCGGCGATGTGGCGCACCTCGCATGGTCTGAGGCCGACACGGGCAACTCGCCCGTAACGAGCTACTGTGTTCTGAGGGGCACGGCGAGCGGCGGCGAACAGTTGCTCGCCAACGTGCCCGGCGCGCAGACGACTTACGACGACCCGTCGGCCAACGACAGCGGGCAGACCTATTACTATCAGGTCGTAGCTGTGAACGCCGTCGGCTCGTCGTGCGCCGCCAACGAGGTCGCCGCGCCCTACGTCGGTAACACCTGCGACGGGGTCATACTTCAGCGCAACCCTCCGGGCCACCTGGAGCAGAGCGCGCAGGGGCAGGCTCCCGCCTCGCTCTCGATTGACTACATCGCCGCGGGCGAGCCTCCGGCGACGAACAACCTGATGTTCAAGTTGAAGGTGACGAGCCTTCAGAGCGTGCCGGCCAACAGCCGTTGGCGCATCGTCTGGAATTCTGAGTCGGCGACGGGTCAGCAGTACTACGTCGGCATGCGCAGCGACTCGAACGGCGCTGTCAGCTTCGAGTACGGCCACGTGGCGACCGCCGTCGTCGGGCTGGTCGTCGGCGTCCCGACCGAGACGAAGGATGGCGACATAGACGGCAAGTTCGACGCGGACGGCACGATCACGATGTACGTCCCCAAGGACAAGGTCGGCAACCCGCAGCCCGGCGACCTGCTCGGCGCGGTCAACGGCAGAACCTTCACGGGCGACACGGACGAGACGAGCACGCTCGAACGCTCGACGCTGCTCGTCGACCACACGTTCGTCAAAGCGCAGCGGGACAACGGCTCGCCGGCGGCGACCTACATGGTTGCCGGCAACCCCGCCGAGTGTCTGACGACGCCGACTCCGACACCGACGCCAACGGCAACTCCGACGCCATCGCCGTCGCCGACGGCAACTCCGACAGCGACGCCGACCCCGACGGCAACACCTGAAGCAACCCCGACGCCGGAGCCTACCGCGACTCCGACACCGACCACGACTCCTACTCCGGAGCCGACGGCTACGCCTTCGCCGACGCCGGGAGGGACGCCGAACCCGACGCCTTCGCCGACGCCGACGGCGACACCTAACCCAACACCTAACCCAACGCCTAACCCAACGCCGGGGCCCGGCTCAACCACCGTCCAGTTCAGCTCCAATACCTACAAGACGTCCGAAGCCAGTGGCCAGGCCACCATCACCGTCACCCGCTCCGGCCCGCTCGACTCAAACACCGATGTCCGCTACTCCATCGGCGACGGCTCGGCCAACCAGCGCCGTGACTTCACCCGCTCTTCCGGTCTGCTTAAGTTCTCGCCCGGCGAGACTGAGAAGCAGTTCCAGGTGCTCCTCAACGAGCGCTCCGGAGACACCGGGACGAGAACGGCCACGCTCAGCCTCGCAAACGTCCACGGCGCGACGCTCGGCACGCCCAGCACCGCCATCCTGGAGATTTCCGGCGACGGAGCGGCGAACAACTCCACCAACCCCATTGACGACCCGTCGAAGTTCGTCCGCCAGCACTATCACGACTTCCTGAACCGTGAGGCCGACTCCGACGGGCTCTCCTTCTGGTCGGGAGGCATCACCTCCTGCGGCGCGGACACGAACTGCCGCGACGTGAAGCGCGTCAACACCTCGGCGGCCTTCTTCCTCTCGATTGAGTTCAAGGAGACGGGCTACCTCGTCGAGCGCATCTACAAGGCGGCCTATGGTGATGCCACTGGGACGTCGACTCTGGGCGGGGCGCACCAACTGAAAGTCCCGGTCGTGCGGCTCGAAGAGTTTCTGCCCGACACGCAGGAGATCGGCGCGGGAGTCGTAGTGCTGCAAACGGGCTGGGAGCAGAAGTTGGAGGCGAACAAGCGGGCCTTCCTCGACGAGTTCGTCGCACGCGAGAGGTTCACGGCAGCCTTCCCTGCCTCGATGACGCCGGCCGAGTTCGTCGATAAGCTGAACGGGAACGCGGGCGGTGTGCTGTCGCAAGCAGAGCGCGACCAACTCGTGAGCGAGCTTGCGGGCGGGGTGAAGACGCGTGCGCAAGTCTTGCGTGCGGTGGCCGAGTCCGACGCTTTGGCGCGGGCGGAGTTCGACCGGGCGTTCGTCTTGATGCAGTACGTGGGGTACCTGAGGAGGAATCCGAACGAGGGGCCGGATGTGGATTATACGGGCTATGAGTTCTGGCTGCGGAAGCTGGAGGGATTCAGTGGGGACTTTGTCAAGGCGGAGATGGTGAGGGCGTTTATCACGTCTCTGGAGTATCGGAGCCGTTTCCAGAGTGGGGTCGCCGACGCCGATTCGGGGGGCGCGAGCGCGAAGGTGAACGGCCCGCCGGCGGGCAGGCAGCCGGGCGGAGTGAATGGCCCGCCGACTCTGATGGAGGGTTGGGCGCGCTCGCTCTACTTCGGGCTGGCGTCTCCTTTAAGGTGGGCGTCGGCGTCCGGTTAATGTCGGGCGGCTCGTCATCATCGACGCCTTTTAATCTCAGACGGCCACGGGGCGAGATGGAGTGTCGGCTGCGACTTTCACAGGTCGCAGCCGGCTAGCTTTTGCGCACGCGCCACAGTCACGCGCGTTCACGCAGATGCTTCATCCCCCGTCAGTGATTACATATTTTTTAGGTGCCGTCGTACAGAGTGATTAATAGATTTTCCAATACAGACTTCACATCACTTGGTATCTGCGAGAAGGTTAGTGACGTTTTTTTCTTTTCCGGCCATCTGGAATTGTCCAGGACGAGGTCGCCATCCGTATCAATGCCATACCAATAATTGGTTAACGCGCCGCCATCATAGGAGAATGTTAAATGGGCCAATGAGAAGCCTTCCTTGAAATTGAAGTGACCTTTCTTTATTACCTGCTTATTATCTATCTCTACATCGAACTCTGGAAATGAATTACTCCAATCATGGAGAGTTACTCCGTCCACCGAAGGGCGCGCTTTTTCCCCAAACCAATTCTGCTCGAGTTGTGCGGCGTTGACTAGCTTGAGCTTTTCCCTGTCTGTTTCCCTGTTTTTTTGATTTCTCTGTATCACCCCGCCTGACGGCATCTTTACTCGTTGAATCTGCGTTCCGGCGCTCGCCGCCCGCGACGTTTTGGGCGCCGGCGGCTTCAGCATTTTGGCCTGTGCCGTCTGCTGCTGCTGCGCTGGTCGGTAGACTGGAGGCGCGACGGGTCGGCGCGGTTGTCCGACGGGCTTCGGCACGACTGTCCGGTTCGGCGTTTTGAGTTGCGCCGCCTGAGGTTGCGCAGGTCGGTAGACGGGCGGCGCAACAGGTTTGCGTGCTGATTGCCCGGCCGGCTTTGGCGACGCGACGGCTCGGTTCGGTGTTTTGAGCTGTGCCGCTTGCTGCTGCGCCGGTCGGTAGACCAGAGGCGCAACGGGCTGTCGCAATTGTCCGACGGGCTTCGGCATTTTGGGCTGCGCCGCCTGTCGTTGTGCGGGGCGGT
>JALZHC010000078.1 GCA_030914105.1 Acidobacteriota bacterium | reverse complement strand
GGTCAGAGAGGCTTCGGCGGCGGCGAGTTGTTCCAAGACCATCTCGCCGACGACCAGTCCGGCGCGATTGACGGCGTTGATAACGTTCTGGCGCGCGGTCACGGGGCTGGTGACGATGTGGACTTTGACGGCGAGGCGCGCGCCGATCATGCCGACGGGGTCGTTGATGCCGTCCTGGTCGTCAACGATGAACTCTTGCGGCAAACGGTCAACGATCTCGCGGCCCGCGGGCAGTTGGATAGCCGAGGCCGACTCAATCGCGCGGCGCACGTCGTCCTGCGTGATCTCGCGGTCGCGGCCCGCGACGACGATGGGGGCGTGTGCGTTGCGTCGCCCGTGGCCCGACTCGTAGACGGGGTCGCGCTCGCGGCCTGAGACGGCGACGATGGCCTGGCCGTTAACTCCCATGATGTGCGAGCCGGAGAGGTTGATGGCGACCTCCTCGGCTTCGAGTCCGCTCATCCGCTCGGCCTCTTCGACGGCGCGCGTGATCGCCTCGACCGCCGCTTCGGGGTCAACGACGACGCCTTTGCGCAGACCCTTTGCCTCCGCCTCGCCGATGCCGACCACGTCAACGAACTGGCCGTCGCCCGGCTCGCCGATGATGCAGGTGACGCGGCTCGTCCCGATGTCGAGGCCGACGGTGTGCGACGCTTGTTTAGCCATTCGGGTTTCGCTCCTCCGCAAACAGGGGGTTCATTTCACACGGCGCGAAAATTTCACTCACCCTCTCAAGCAATCCGTACTCACTTCTTCAGGCGGCTGAGACTCGCCCCTTCGACCAGGGCGAACGGCCTCTCGCAAAAGCGAACGACCGCCGGTTCAATTGACGAAGCGACCGGGACAAAGGCGAACGGCCTCGCGCGCGGCTCAGTTGACGCGGCGCGGGCGCAGCGCAGCGCCGCCCGTGCCCGCGGCTTCGTTCTTCTTCTCGCCGGCCTTCGGCTGCCGCGCCTCCTTCTTCGAGTCCTTCGCCGCGGCGCTCGAAGCGTGCGCGCCCGTCTGAGTCGCGGCGCGCGGGTTCGCTTCCGTCTGCTCGACCGACTCGGCGTCGCCGCGTTCGTTCAACTGGAAGCGCGCGTTCTGGCCCATGCCGATGATTGCGCGCTTGCCCTGCGACACGTCCACGTAGGTGATGAAGGGGCCGCGCGGCGTCTGCCGCTGCGAGTCGAGGACTTCGAGCGCCTGGCGGAAGCGCTTCACTAAATCTTCCTTGCCGAGCCGCACTTCGACGCCTGAATCGTCGCCCGCGAGCTGCACGCGCACGTCGCGCAGGTCTTCGAGGTTGACCTCGCTGACGCGGCGCGAAAGTTCCGCGCGCTCCCACTCGGAGGAAAGCTCCAGCGCGGCCTTCACGCGCTCGCGGTTTAGTTTGAGTGCTTCGTCCGTGCGCGCCTCTTCGAGTCCGCGGACGAAGAAGTCCTGCTCGCCGGGCGAGGCCGCGCCGAGCATCACGCCGTCGTCGTCAACCCAGACGAGCCGGCCCGCCGAAGTGCGCGCGATCACGCGCGGCGCGCGCTCCGTGACCCTCACGCGCAGGCCCGAAGGCAGGACGCGCGTGACGACCGCCTCGCGCACCCACGGCAGCGCGCGCAGGTCTGCGGCGATTGCTTCGAGGTCTGCCTGCCACACGCCCGCGTTCGAGAGCCGCAGCACGTCGGCGCGAATCTCGTCGCGCGAGGCGCGCGTCGCGCCGTCAACGTCAACCGTCCGGACACGGAAGAAGGAGGCCGAGACGGCTGCGCGGTAGCCGACGAAGGCGAGCACGCCCAAGCTTACGGCCAGCGCGAGCTTGATGAAGAGCGGGAAGTAGACGAGCGCGGACTTCCAGTTGAAGCTCCGCTGCCGCGCGGGCTTCGCGGCGGCTGGTCGGCGCGAAGCCGGGCGCTGCACGCTCACGCCCGCGCGCCCCTTGCCGGCCTCGCCGACTCGCCCCGGCCTCTGTGTGATGACCTGTTCTCTCACTTCCACACCCCCGAGGAGAAGGATGAAGGCGGAAGGCGGAAGGATGAAAGCGCGTCTCTCATGCTTGTGCTCCGCTCTTTAACTCTCATCATCTCCGACAGCGTCCACTTCATCCTTCATCCTTCCGCCTTCATCCTTCTCTTCCCTTCCGCCTCCATCCTTGAACTCTTCGTCCGCGCCCCACAGCTCGACCTCGTACTCCAGCTCGATGCCGTGCTCGCGTCGGAAGCGCTCGCGTATCTCTTCGGCGAGCGCGAGCGCGTCCGAAGCCTTCGCGCCTTCACCCTCCGTGACGATGAAGTTGGCGTGGACGGGCGAGACGCGTGCGCCGCCGCGCTGCTCGCCCTTCATCCCCATCTCGTCAATCAACTTGCCCGTGCTCAGCCCCGACCCCGGCGGGTTCTTGAAGAAGCACCCGGCAGAGCGCGCGCCGTGCGGCTGCGTGGCGAAGCGTTTCTGCTTCGCCTCTTCCATGCGCGCCTTTATCTTTTCGGGGTCGTCAGGGCGTAGACGAAGCGTGCAGCCCAAAAGCAGCTCGCCCTCTTTGAAAGAGGTGTGCCGGTAGTCCCACTTCACCTCTCTGCCCGGCACTTCGACGACCCGGCCCGCGCGCGCGACGCGCACCGTCTCGACCACCTCGCCGATCTCGTGGCCGTAAGCGCCCGCGTTCATCCACAACGCGCCGCCCACTGTGCCGGGGATGCCGCCCAAACCTTCAATCCCTGAAAGCCCGTGCCGCGCGGCCTCGACGCACAGGCGCGGCAGCGAAAAGCCCGCGCTCACCGAGACGCGCTCGCCTTCAAACTTCGCTTCGCCCTTCACCTCGCGCGTCGAGATGACGACGTAGCGATGCTCCCGGTCGTCGGCCAGAACGTTGCTGCCCGCGCCGAGCACGCGCCAGGCCACGCCGGCCTCGTCGAGCGCGCCCGTCAGCACGGCGGCCTGCTCCTCGGTCTCAGGCACGAGCAGCCAATCAATCTCCCCGCCGACGCGCAGAGAGGTCAGCTCCGCGAAGCGACGCCCGCGCTCGGCGCGCACGCCGAAGCGCCGCGCGATCTCTTCGACTTGCGCGTTGCGCTCTTCGACTCGCGCGTCGTGCGCCCCGGCGTCCGGCCTGTTCGCTTGCTCGCTCATCACTAATTCAAGTCCGGAGTCGGAGTCTCGGAGTCTGGAGTCTGGACAACTCATCTGCTTTCGACTCCAGACTTCAGACTCCGGACTCACGACTCTTTAAAAGCCCCGGCAGGCGCTCGCCGACGTGGTAGACGTTGCCCGCGCCGAGCGTGATGACCATGTCGTTCGGCCTGACCTCTTCGAGGAGAGCCTGCGTCGCCTCTTCAATCGTGCCGACGTAGCGCGCGTCCTTGTGGCCGAAGCGTCGGACGGCCCCGACCAATGATTCGGCGCTGACGCCTTCAATCGGGTCTTCGCTCGCGGCGTAGATGTCCGTGACCATCAAAACGTCTGCGTTGTTGAAGGAGCGCGCGAACTCGTCCATCAAGTCCTGCGTCCGCGTGTAGCGGTGCGGCTGGAAGAGGACGACCATGCGCCGCCCGCGCGAGCCGAGCTTCGCGGCGACGAGCGTGGCGCGAATCTCGGTCGGGTGATGGCCGTAGTCGTCCACGACGATGACGCCCGCGGCCTCGCCCTTTAACTGAAAGCGCCGGTTGACGCCCGTGAACCCCGCGAGCGCGCCCGCGATTGTGTCGAACGGAACCTCCAGCTCCAGCCCGACGGCGACCGCCGCGAGCGAGTTGTAGATGTTGTGCAGCCCCGGCACCTGAAGAGAGACCTCGCCGACGGCCTCGCCCTCGCGCCGCACCTGGAAGACCGAGCCGAACTGCTTGTCGTAGCGCACCTCGCGCGCGGCGATGTCGGCCTGCGCGCTCAAGCCGTAGGTGATGCGGCGGCGGACGACTTCCGGGATGACGGCCTGCACGTGCGGGTCGTCCAGGCAGAGCACGGCAGCGCCGTAGAACGGAACCTTGTTGACGAAGTCCGCGAAGCACTTGCGAACGTCGGTCATGTCCGTGTAGTGATCCATATGCTCGCGGTCAATGTTCGTGACGACGGCGAAGGTCGGCGTCAGCATCAGGAACGAACGGTCGCTCTCGTCGGCCTCGACCACCATCAGGTCGCTCTTGCCGACGCGCGCGTTTGAACCCATCGCGCCGACGACGCCGCCGACCACCACGGTCGGGTCGAGCTCGGCGTGCGCGAGCACGGTCGCAACCATCGAGGTCGTCGTCGTCTTACCGTGCGAGCCGGCGACGGCGACCGTGTGCGGCTTGAGCCTCATCAGCTCGGCCAGCATCTCTGCGCGCGGGATGACGGGGATCGAGCGTCGCCGCGCCTCCACGATCTCCGGGTTCTCCTCGCGCACGGCGGTCGAGCGGACGACGACGTGCGCGCCGTTGATGTTTTCCGCCGCGTGCCCCTCGTAAATCTTCGCGCCCAGGGCTTCGAGCCGCGCCGTCACTTCGGAGCGTTTCAGGTCGGAGCCGGACACGCGGAAGCCCATGTTCAAAAGCACCTCCGCGATGCCGGACATGCCGATGCCGCCGATGCCGACGAAGTGGACTTGTCTGATGCGACGAAACATAAAGCCAAAGCGGTCAGAGGTCAGAGGTCGGAGGTCAGTTGAAGGCGAAGACAGTTTTCACTGACCTCTGACCTCTGACCTCTGACCTCTGACTAGCTTCTCTATCAAATCAACCGCCGCCTTTGCGGCGTCTCCGCGCGCGAGCCTGCGCGCGGACTCTTCCATCCGAGTGACCCTTTCGGGGTTTTCAATCAACTCGCCGATCTCGCGCGCGAGCCGTTCGCCCGTCGCGTCCTGCTGCAAGACCAAGACGGACGCGCCGGCCTTCTCCAGCGCCTCGGCGTTCCTGCGCTGGTGGTCGTCCGCGGCGAAGGGGAAAGGGATCATCACCGAAGCCTTGCCCGCGGCAATTAGTTCGGCGGTCGTCGTCGCGCCGGCGCGGCAGACGACGAGGTCGCTCGCGGCGAAGTGTGCGACCATGTCGTCAAGGTAGCGGCGCACGTCCGCTTGCTCGGCCCAGCCCGCCGCATCATATCCGGCGCGCACGCGCTCGAAGTCCGCCTCGCCGGTCTGGTGCGTGATGCGGAGCACGCTCTTGTGCGGCGAGAGGTGCGCGAGCGCGTCGAGCAACGCGTCGTTGATGGCGCGCGCGCCCTGCGAGCCGCCGAAGACGAGCAAAGTGAAACGCGCGGGGTCGCGCTCCTTCTTCGCAATCTCAAAGAACTCGCGCCTGACCGGGTTGCCGGTAACGACGCCCTTGCCGTGAAAAAACTTCAGCGACTCCTCGAAGGAGACCGCCGCCGCATCAACGAAGAGCGCGAGCCGACGGTTCGTGAAACCCGGCAGCGCGTTCGACTCCATCACGAGCGTCGGGACGCCCGACAGCACCGCCGTCAAGAGCACAGGCCCCGAAACGTATCCGCCCGCGCCGACCACAACGTCGGGCCGGAACCCCTTTATCAAACGCCTCGCCGCGAGGAAGCTCTTCGGCAAAAGCAGAAGCCCCTTCAGCTTCGCCGCCGCGCCCACGTTCTTCAGCCCCGCCGATTCGATGAGCGAGAGTTCAAACCCTGCGCGCTCAACGAGCTTCGTCTCAAGCCCGCGCGCCGTGCCGACGAAGCGGACGACCGAGGCCGGGTCGCGGCGCATCAACTCGTTCGCCACCGCGATGCCCGGATAGATGTGTCCGCCCGTGCCGCCCGCTGCGATGAGCACGCGCATCACGCGAATTTTTGATTTTTGATCTTTGATTTTTGATTTGAAAGAGCCGGCCCCCCGGCCCCGGCTTCTCGCAATCGCCAATCAAAAATCGAAAATCCAAAATCTCCCGCCGCCCTCGCGTGCTGCGAGATGTTTAGGAGGACTCCGGCGGCGAAGAGCGTCGGCACGAGCGAAGAGCCGCCGTAGGAGATGAACGGCAGCGGGATGCCCTTCGTCGGCAGAAGCGCCAGCACGACGCTCATGTTGAAGAGCGCCTGCGCCACTATCCCGGTCACGATTCCCAAGCCGAGAAGCATCCCGAACCTGTCCGGCGCGCGCATCGCCGCACGCATCCCGCGCCAGAGCAACAGACCAAATAAAGCGACGACCGCCAGGCCGCCGAACAGTCCCAACTCCTCGCCCACGACGGCGAAGATGAAGTCCGAATGCGCGAACGGAAGGAAGAACATCTTCTGCCTTCCTTCTGTGAACCCAAGCCCGTGCACGCCGCCTGAGCCGACGGCGAGCAGAGACTGCACGACCTGATAGCTCGTGCCCTGCGGGTCTGCCCAGGGGTCAAGGAACGCCGTCACGCGCTTCAGACGCCACGGCACGAACAGCAAAAGCCCCGCCACGCCGACGAGCGCGGGCGCGGCGGCCAGAGCCATGTGCCGCAGTCGCGCGCCCGAAGTGAAGAGGACGACCGTGCAGATGACCGCGAGCATCAAGGCCGTCCCCAGGTCAGGCTCGGCCACGACGAGGAGCGCGAGCGCTCCCGTCAACCCGACCGCCGGCATGAACGTCGCCCAGAACTCCCGCTCGCGCCCCGCGCGCCGCTCAAGAAACCGCGCGAGGAAGATGGCGAGCGCGAGCTTGGCGATCTCCGAAGGCTGCATCGAGAAGCTGGCGAAGCGAATCCAGCGCCGCGCGCCGTTCACGGGTGAGAAGGCGAACACGCCGACGAGCAGCACGAAGGAGAGCGCGAGCAACCCGTAAGCGACCGCCGGGCTTCGCAGACGCGCGTAGTCCATCCGCATCCCCGTCACCATCGCGCACAGGCCGATGAGCGTCCACATGCCTTGCCGCAGCACGTAGAAATATTGCGTGTGACCTTCGCCCGACGCGACGATGGCCGACGCGCTGTAGACCATGATGACGCCGAACAGCGCCAGCGCCACCACGCACGCGAACAACCACTCGTCTGCCTGTAGCTTCCTCGCCATAAGCTGAACGCCGCAACGCCGCAACGCCGCAACGCTGAACTAAGAGACCGCGCTCCCGGTCTTCTCGTTCATCGCTCCGCGTTCCGCGTTCATCATTTCCTTGACCTCTTCCTTGAACACGCGCCCGCGGTGCTCGTAGCTGGTGAACATGTCGAAGCTGGCGCAGGCCGGGGCGAGCAGAACTGTGTCGCCCGGCTCGGCGGCACGGTAAGCGCGGCGCACGGCGTCGGCCATGTCGGTCGCGCGCGTGACGACGGGCGCGGAAGACTTCAACTCTTCCTCGATGCGCGGGGCGTCCTCGCCGATGAGGACGAGCGCGCGCGCGTGCCGGCGGACGAGCGGCGCGAGCGGCGCGTAGGGCGCGTTCTTGCCGCGCCCGCCGAGGATGAGAACAATGCTGCCCGGCTCGTCCGAGAGCGCCTCGACCGCCTTGACGGCGGCATCCACGTTCGTCGCCTTCGAGTCGTTGTAGAAGGTGACGCCGCCGACTTCGGCGACGCGCTCAAGCCTGTGCTCGACCGGCGCGAAGCCGCGCACCGTCTCGCGCATCGAGTCGGGCGAAGCGCCGCACGCAAGTCCCGCGGCCAGAGCCGCCAGAACGTTCTGTACGTTGTGCAGTCCCTTCAACTGCATCTCGTCGCGCGTCAGAAGCACGCGCTCGCCCGACCAGGTGCGCGCGACCAGCTCGCGCCCGCGCAGGAACAACCCTTCGTCAAGCTCGCGCTCCGTGCTGAACATGACGACTTGGGCTTCTAAGCCCGAAGCCCACGAGGAGACGACCGCGTCGTCGGCGTTCAAGATCGCCACGTCGCCCGAGGTCTGATTGCGGAAGATTCGGTGCTTGGCCGCGCCGTAGTCCGCAAAGGTCTCGTAGCGATCCATGTGGTCGGGCATCAGGTTCAGGACGACGGCCACCGTCGGGCGAAACTCCTTGATCGTTTCGAGCTGGTAGCTCGAAAGCTCGACGACCGCCCAGCCGTCCTCGCGCGAAGACTCGACCAGAGAGATGAGCGGCGTGCCGATGTTGCCGCCGACCTGCGTCGGGATTCCCGCGTTTCGCAGAAGCTCGCCGACGAGCGCCGTCGTCGTCGTCTTCCCGTTCGTGCCCGTGATGCCGACCACGCGCCCTTTCAGGAAGCGCCAGGCCAGCTCGACCTCGCCGATGACCGCCGCGCCCGCGCGCTCGGCGTAGCGCGCCGGGATGCTTTTGGTCGGCACGCCGGGACTGAGGACGACCAGCTCGACCTGATCGAGCAGCCACGAAGGCACGTCGCCCGCGAGCAGCTTGACGACGCCCTCGCCCTTGAGCGCCAGCGCGTCGTTCGGCCAGTCAATGAACTCCTTGCGGTCGTTTAAGACGACGAGCGCGCCGCGCGCCGCCAGGAAGCGCGACGCCGCCACGCCGCTGCGGCCCGCGCCCACGACCAGAACTTTTTTGCCGTCAAGCTCCATCAACTTCCGTAGCCGCCTCAATCGAAGGAGTAGCCCGCGAAAAATATCTCCGAAGGCTGCCCGCCGTCATAAAGGACGACGTACACGCCCTGCCCGCGCTCCAACGCATCGAACAACTCGTCGCTGCTTTCGACCATCTCGCGGGTCGGCCTGTTTGTCCCGAAGAGGTTCATCAATTCTTCCTTCGGCATCGGCGCGACGACGCCGTAGTCTGGCACCTCGCCGATGCGCTCCATGTCGAGAATCGAGCGCGTGCCGTCGGCGTCCGAATCCTCCAGCGCCTCTTCAATCGAGTCGTGTTGCGCGCCGGGCGCGGGCGACTGCGGCCCGACGGGGAAGAGCGGGAAGTCGACCGCCGGGTTGTACCTGCCCGCCATGAACTCGCGCTCGCGCAACTTCTGGAGCGCCGCGTTCAAGTCCGGCTCGTACTCGACGAAGTAGAACCAGGGATGGCCGCCCAACGCTCGACTCCTTTCACCTCAGCTTCAAGGTCGAGAGGCTGAGCAGCGCGAACAGGATCGCGATAATCAAGAAGCGGAAGACGATCTTCGGCTCCTTCCAGCCCGACATCTCGAAGTGATGGTGGAGCGGCGTCATCCGAAAGAGCCGCCTTCCGGTGCCCGTGCTCCGCTTCGTCATCTTGAAGAAGGAGACCTGGAGCGTGACCGACAGCGCCTCAATGACGTAGACCCCGCCAATCAAGACCAGAATCAACTCCTGCTTCGTCAACACGCCGATGGTGCCGATGGCCCCGCCGATGGCGAGGCTTCCGACGTCGCCCATGAAGACTTCGGCGGGCGGCGCGTTGTACCACAGAAAGCCGAGGCTCGCGCCGACCATCGCCCCGCAGAAGATCGTCAGCTCGCCGATATCCTTCTGGTGCTCAAGCCCCACGTAGTCGGCCCAGCGCTTGTCGCCGCTGACGTAGGTGAAGGCCGTCAGCGTCGCCATCGCGACGACCGTCACGCTGATCGCCAGCCCGTCGAGCCCGTCCGTCAGGTTCACCGCGTTCGAGAAGCCGAGCAGCACGAGCGCGATGAACGGCAGGTAGAGCACCGGCCCGATGTCGGTGATGCGCGAGAGCGCCGTCTGCTTGAAGAACGGCAGCGAGAGCTTCCAGGAGTAGTCGGCCCAGCCGTAATAGGTGAAGACAAAGAGCGCGCCCCACACGCCCAGCGCAATCGCCAACTGCCCCGCCAGCTTCCAGCGACCTTGCAGGCCGAGGCTCTGCTTCTTCGCAACCTTCAGGTAGTCGTCCAGAAAGCCGATGACCGCAAAGCCGGTCGTCGCCACCAGAACAATCCAGACGTAGAGGCTTGAGAGCCGCGCCCACAGCAAAGTCGAGATGACGACCGAGCCGATGATGAGCACGCCGCCC
>JALZHC010000534.1:1682-3800 GCA_030914105.1 Acidobacteriota bacterium | reverse complement strand
GCTTCGTGCAGCTCTGTGCGCGCGCCCGTGTCGGCGACGACGAACCAGCGCGGGCCTTCGCCGGCAGGGAGCAGTAAGAGGTCTTCGCCCGCCTTCGAGTTGCCGAAGTGACTGACGCGCGCGGAGGCCAGACCGCCGCCGCGCACCACTCCGTCGCGGGGTGAGCGAGGCCAGCCCGCCTCGACCGTGAGCGAGCGCAGGCCGCGCGAGAGTGTGAGGCGCGAGCCGACCATCGTCGAGTGGCCGACCCGGAAGCGGTGCGGGTCGGTGCGCGCGAGCGCAACGCCAGCGCCCCTTCGGTTCAGCTCGCCGGCGAGCGCCGTGAAGGCCGCGAGCAGCAGCTCGACGCCGCGCGCGCGCAGAGAGTCGTTTGCCGACTTGAGCGCGAGGTAGTCGAGCACGTCGCCGCGCCCCTGCGCGCTCGCGCGGCGCTGCGCCTCGGCCATCTCGCGCTCGTACTCTTCGTCGAAGCCGTCCAACTCAGTCCGCCCTGCCGCGCATCATTTAAGCTGTCGGGGATGTCGCCACACGTCGGCTCGCGCCGCGGCGCACGGCGATGTTATCATGCCCGCTCAAAAGTCAACGAACCCGACTGTCGAAGCATTCGCATCGCCCGACCCGTTAACGTTTGCGGCTTCCGAAGCGATTCACGTCCGAGAGAGATTTTATGAAGAGAGCGTCCGTTTCATTCGCGTGTGTGATTCTTCTCCTGGCGCTGGCCGGCGTGGCCGCGGCGCAGCGCCAGCCCGCGGCGCAAGGCGCGAAGAAGCCTGCGTCGGCGAGGCCGAAGGCTTCCGCGAAGGGCGCGGGCGGCGAGGACGCGCAGAAGTCTGAGCTTGACGAGATCGTGAAGACGGACGACGCGGGGCAGGCGTTGCACAGCGCCGCCGAGCGCGTCGAGCGGCTCCAGGCGTTCGTCAAGGATCACCCGAGCTCCGCGCAACTGCTCCGCGCCGAGGAGCTTCTGACGAGCGCGCGCGCCGCGCTCGGCGACGAACGCTTGCGCGGCGGCGACCGCGCCGCCGGAGTCGAGCTGTTCCGCGCGGCGGTCGCGGAAGCGCCGGAGGGGATGTCAGACAAGCTCTTCGCGGGCGTCGTCTCGCAGCTTCCGGCGAACCTCTACGTGCTCGGCGAGCGCGACGCGGCGCTTGAGCTTGCGCGGGCGGTCGAGGCGCGCGCCAGGTCGAGCGCGCAGCGGCTCCTCGCCGTGGCCTCTTTCTACCTCGGCATCGAGCAGCCGGACGAGGCCGCGCGCGTCGCGCAAGCGGCGCTCGCCTTGCAGCCCGACCTCGCCTCGGCCCACATGGTGCTCGGCACCGCGTACCGCTACGCGCTGCGCCTGGACGACGCGGCCACGGAGTTCGCGCGCGCCGTCGAACTCGACCCGAAGTCGGCGAGCGCGCGTCACACGCTCGCCGAGCTTCGACGCGCGACGGGCAAGCCCGAAGAGGCGCTCACGCTCTACCGCGAGCAGTTGGCCGCAGACCCGCAGGACGCGAACGCGCGTAGCGGGCTGGTGCTCGCCCTCTTCGACGCCGGAAAGCGCGAGGAGGCCGAGCGCGCGTTGCAGTCGGCTCTGACGGGCGAGGCGAAGGACTTGCCGCTGCTGGTCGGCGCGTCCTACTGGTACTCGGCGCACGGCGAGGGCGCGCGCGCGCTTGAGCTGGCGGAGAAGGCCGTCGGCTATGAGCAGCGCTTCGGCTGGGCCTGGGCGCGCATCGCGCAGGGGCGCGCGCTGCTCGCCCTGAAGAGGCCGCTCGAAGCGGAGGTGGCGCTGCGGGCCGCGCGCCGCTTCGGAAACTTCCCGACGCTCGACTACGAGCTGGCCGCCGCGCTCGCCTCCTCAGGTCTCTACGACGAGGCCGCAGAGACCTTGTCGCACTCCTTCACGATTCGCAACGGCCAGATCGAGACGCGTCTCGCGGGCCGCATCGAGGCGCGCGCCGCCGACTTCAATGATCTGCTCGCGCCCGAACGGCGTGCGAGCCTCTCGCAGTTCGCCTCCGCCTCGACCGCCGCCGAGGCGAAGACGCTCAAAGCTCTGCTCGCCTTCCGGCAGGCGACGCAAGCCGCGGGCGCGGGCGACGAAAAGGGGGTCGCGGAAGCCGCGCGCCAATT
>JALZHC010000534.1:0-1672 GCA_030914105.1 Acidobacteriota bacterium | reverse complement strand
CTCGAACTGCTCGCCGATCACGCGGCGGCCTTCGAGCGCGCCGAAGGAGCAATCGCCGGAGTCGAGTCGGCTCTGGACGCGCCGACAGCGCCCGTCGCAATCTTCGCCGACACGGACGAGGTGCGCGCGCTCCGCCAGCAGACCGTCGAGACGGGCACGCCGCTGAGGATGCTCAACGTGCAGCGCGACGTGCTCTCGAAAGTCCTGCGCGGTCGCATCGAGGAGCTTGCGGGTTGGGCTTTATACAATCAGGGACAGAGCGCGGAGGCGGTCGTGCGCCTGCGCCGCGCGGTGAGCGTGCTGCCGGAACATACGCAGTGGTGGCGCACCGCCGAATGGCGTCTCGGCGCGGCGCTCGAAGCCACGGGCGGCGCGCGCGACGCGCTCGCGGCCTACGCGCGCAGCTACCGAGAGCAGCCCGACTCGACGCGCCGCACAGTCATCGAGGCGCTCTACAAGCGCCTCAACAACGGCTCGACGCAAGGACTCGAACAGCTCATCGGGACGCCCGACGAGGTCGCCTCCGCCGCCGCGCCTTCGCCGCTCCTGACGACGCCCGCGTCCGCCGAGACGCCCGCGCCGTCTGAACCCAGGCCGACACCTTCGCCGTCGGAGACGATAACCCCGACGCCGACACCTTCGCCGACACCGGAGGCAGCTTCGCCCACGCCCGCTCCAACGACGGCGACGTCTACGCCGGAGACGACTGCACCGACGCCTTCGCCAACGCCGGCAGAGTCCGCAACGACGGCGTCGTCGTCAACGCCTTCGCCCACGCCCGCGCCTTCGCCTTCAGAGTCGCCTTCGCCCACGCCGACACCGGCGGCGACTCAGACGCCGACGCCGACAGCGGCGACGCCTGAATCAACCGCCGCGACGCCAACGCCTTCGCCGCTCCCGACATCTTCGACGACACCTGAAGCAACGCCGACGCCTGAAGTGAAGCCCACACCGACGCCTTCGCCGACGGCGGAAGCTTCGACCGCGGCGACGACGACCGCGCGGGGCGCGACGCCTTCGCCTCAAGCGTCGTCCGAACAGAGGCCGGAGCCGAGCCGTGCGGGCGGCGCGTGCGCTCTGACGGTCAGCGACCCCTCCGTCGAGATCAAGAGCAACGGCGGCTCGGCCACCGTCACACTCAAGCTTGAGAACTACGCCGGCAAGGGCGCGCCGCGCGTCAACCCCTCGACCGAGAACTGGGCCGACATCATCATCCTCGCCGAGCCGCACGCGCCGACGGACGGCGACTCAATGCGCTTCACCATCTCCTCCGTCAGCAGCAAGGCCGGCTCCTTCACCGTCACCTTCTCCACGCCCTGCGGCAAACAGGACGTGACGGTCAACGTGAAGTAATCGTGAATCGTGAATAGGAAAACCGGCTCTTAACTATTCACGATTTACGATTTACGATTCACGGCTTTTAGAGGTGTGCCGAGAGACGCGCGGCGAGGACTTGCTTGGACTGCGCGCCGACGATGCGCTCGACCGCCTGGCCGTTCTTGTAGATGAAGAGCGTGGGGATGCTCTGGACGCCGAGGCGCGCGGCGGTGCGCGGGTTCTCGTCCACGTTGAGCTTGGCGACGCGGTAGAGGCCGGCCGACTCGGCGGCCAGCTCTTCGAGCGCGGGCGCGATCATGCGGCAGGGGCCGCACCAGGGCGCCCAGAAGTCGAC
>JALZHC010000533.1 GCA_030914105.1 Acidobacteriota bacterium | reverse complement strand
ACTTGCTCGCGGCGCTGAGCGTCTGGCCCGTGATGACCACGTCGCCCTCTTTCAGGTCGCCTTCGACAACCTCGGTCGAAGCGCCGTCGGTCAGCCCGACCTTGATGCGACGCGGCTGCGGCTTGCCGTCCGCGCCGAGCACCCACACGCGGCGCAACTGCCCCGCAAGCACGGGCGACGTTGACGAAGCGAACTGACCGCGCCCGCCCTGCTGCGAAGCGCCGTCGGCCTGCGCGCCTGTGCCGTTAGCACCCGCCGCGCCGTTCGCGCTGCCGTTTGTGCCGCCAGCGACATTACCTGCCTGAGCGCCGCTGCTGGCTTGAGTGCCGTCGCTGCCGGCCTGTGCGCCGCCCGTACCGTTCGACTGCCGGCCCGCGCCGCGTCGAGAAGCGCCGTCGTTGCCGTTGCCTGAGCCGCCGCGCCAGGAGTTGCCGCTCTGTTCGGACGACTGCGGCATGAACCTCAAGGCCGCGTTCGGAACCTTGAGCACGTCGTTGCGCTCGTCAATCGTAATCGAAAGGTTGGCGGTCATGCCCGGCTTCAACTTCTGTTCGGGGTTGCCGACATCGATGACGACGTTGTAGGTCACGACGTTCTGCACGGTCTGCGGGTTCAGGCGCATCTGCTGAATCGTGCCCTTGAACTCCTGACCCGGAAAGGCGTCCACGGTGAAGCTCGCGCTCTTCGCCTGCTCGACCAGCCCGATGTCCGCTTGGTCAATGTTGGCGATGACCTGCATCTGCGTGAGGTCTTGTGCGATGGTGAAGAGCGTCGGCGCTTGCAGGCTCGCGGCGACGGTCTGGCCGATGTTCACGTCGCGCGAGACGACGACGCCGTCAATCGGCGACGCGATGGTCGTGTGCTGCAAGTTGATCTCGGCGAGCTGCAAGGCCGCGGTCGCCTGCTCGACCTGAGCCTCGGCGTTCTGCACCTGCGCGGCGGCTGTCTGCACCTGGCCTTGCGACTGCTGCGTCTGCGCCTGCGCCTGCTCGACCTGCGCCGAAGCGCTCGCCTGGCCCGCGACGGAAGCCGACTGCGCGCTCACTTCGGCCATCTTCAACTGCGCGAGGGCCTGATTGTACTTGGCCTCGGCGGTCTTGTAGCTGGTCTCAGCCGTCTGGTACTCGCGCGGCGAGATGACGCCGCTTTGCAGAAGCGTCTGCTCCTGCTTGAGGTAGCTGGCGGCGTCGTCAAGCTCGGCCTTCAAGACGTTGACGTTGGCCTGCGCGGCGTTAACGCCGGCCTGTTGGTTCTGCGTGGTCGAGGCCGCGGCCAGGGCCTTCGCCTTCGCGTCGCTGACGCCGGCGCGCGTCACCGCCGCGCCCGCATGCGACTGGACGACCGCCGCGCGCGCAGACTGAAGCTGCGCCTGCGCCTGTTGCAGGTTGGCCTTCGCCTGCTGGACTTGCGCCTGCGCGACCGAAGGGTCGAGCTGCGCGATGACCTGCCCCTTCTTCACGGTCGAGTTGAAGTCGGCGTAGAGCGCCGAGATCGTGCCCGAAGCCTGGCTGCCGACCTGCACCGTGTTGACGGCCTGAAGCGTGCCGGTCGCCGTCACGGTGTTTCGGAGATTGCCGCGCTCGACCTTCGCCGTCAGGTAGGGCGCGGCGTCGGCGCTGCGGCCCCAGAAGTAGAAGCCGGCCACGGCGACCACTGCGAACGCCGACACGACGACCACGAGGCGCTTCTTCGCGTTCCAAATCAACTTAATCCGCTGCATCTTTTTATCCCTCGGTGACCGAGGCCCGCGGGCCGGGTCGAAATAATTTCAAGGCCGAAAAAGGCCGTAATTCCCCCTCCGCTTAACCAGACACCGGGGGCGCGGGTTCGGTTACACGCGCCGTCCGTTTTGTCTGAACTTCAGCTTCAAGGCTCGGAGCGTGTTTGTAACCTGTCGGCGCGCGGCGGTGTCTAGCAGTTCGGGAGCGCTCCGCCGCCGGGCGGAAACGGGCTAAACTAAAGCGTTCGGTCAGGACTTTAGACGGGCGGCGGCCGGTTCTTCCCCGGCGTCGAAATTCGACGGCAGGATTCGCGGCCCGTTAATCACAGAGGAGCGCTTCTGCCGGAGGGGCTTGAACAAGCATCCGAACTGGAGCTTGCGCGCGCGGCGAGCGCGGGCGACGAGTCCGCCTTCGCCGAGATCGTCCGGCGCTACGGCCCGCGCGTCTTCCGCGTCGCCGGTCGCTTCTTCCGTCGGCGCGAGCAGGTCGAGGAGGCCGCGCAGGAAGTTTTCCTGAAAGCCTTCACGGAACTCGGCGGCTTCGAGGGTCGAGGGTCGCTTGAAGGGTGGCTGACGAGGGTTGCGACGAACACCTGCCTCAACCTCGTCCGCGGCGCGAAGCGCAGGCCGGAGTTGACGGCCTCAGACCTTTCGGAAGATGAAGACGCGCTGATGGAAAACCTTCTGGCCGCGGAGGCGGGCGAGCGGCAGCAAGCGGTCGAGCGCCGTGTGGTCGCCGCAGACCTCGCCGGGCGCGTGCTCGAAACGATGTCGCCGGACGACCGCCTGGTCTTGATGATGCTGGACGGCGAGGACGCTTCGGTGAAAGAGGTCGCGGAGGCGACGGGATGGTCGGAGTCGAACGTGAAGGTGAAGGCTTTCCGCGCGCGCCGACGGATGCGCGAGGCCGTCGAGAAACTCCTCTCGCGCGGCGGGCAGAGGGCGGGGCAGAGTTTCTCAGACTGAAGGGGCGGGAAGGGTTCTGAGGCCGAAGAGGTGAGAAGAAGATTTCTTAGGCCGCAGTGATGAGAAGGGTTGTGAGGCTGAAGTGATGAGAAGATTTCTGATGTGGAGGGGCGAGAGGTGAGAGACGAACACATCAAGGACTTGCTTGACCGCGAGGGGCTTGCGGGCCTCGGCGAACGAGAGCTTGCGGCCATGCGCGCTCACGCGGAAGTCTGCGGCGAGTGCGCGCGCGCTTACGCGGCGGCGCAGGTCGCGGCGTCGCTGCTTGAGGCGCGCGGCAGGGAAGGCTTCGAGCCTTCGCCCTTCTTCCAGACGCGCGTGCTGGCGGCCTTGCGCGAGCGCCGTTCGGCGGGCGAGGTCTGGTCGTTCGGTCGTCTGTGGAAGTCCGCGGGGCTTCTGGTCTCCTCGATGGCGGCATCGGTCGCGGTGCTCGCCGCGCTGACGTTCGTCGTGCCGCAGGAGATGACGACGGCACAGCTCACGCCCGCCGACACGTACACGGCGGAGGACGTGATCTTCGAGCAGGGCGCGGGCGTCAGCACACAGGTCTCGGACGAGCAGGTGTTTGCGACTCTCTACGGGGCAGACGAAGCGTCGGAGAGGTGAAGGTGGACAGGATGAAGAGAAACAGTTGGCAGGTGCGCGCGGCGGCGGCGGTCATCTTCCTTTTGGGGTTCGCGGCGGGCGCGCTCGCGTTGAACGCTTACCGCGCATGGCGTCGCGCCGACGCGCAGCCAACTCAGCAAGACCGCTTCAGGCAGTTGAGCGAGCGGCTTCAGTTGAGCGCGGAGCAGCAGGCGCAGGTGCGTCGAATATTCGACGACACGCGCTCGCAGCTCGACGCGCTGCGCAAGGAGTCCGAGCCGCGCGTGCAGCAGATACGCGGCCAGGCCGACGAGCGCCTGCAACAGTCGCTCACGCCCGAACAGTGGCGGCGCTTCCAGCAGATGCGCGAAGAGTGGGGCCGGCACGGGCGGCGCGGCAGGGGCGGCGAGGGCCAGGCACCGACGCCGGGTAGTTAGAGAGCAGCCCCGACGAAACGGCTTTAGTATACGACGAAACGGCTTTAGTAAATCTGAGTTCAAAAGGGGGTGCCGCCGGAGAGCCTCAAAGG
>JALZHC010000532.1 GCA_030914105.1 Acidobacteriota bacterium | reverse complement strand
GGGCACAGCCGCCTGCGCTTGTCGAGGATGTAGACCTTCAGATTCTGCACGGGCCTGCCGACGGGGATGCTCGCCAGATCGGGCGGGCGCTCCATACGGAAGTGGGTGACGGAATCTGACGCTTCGGTAGGCCCGTAGGCGTTCATCATCCTGACGCCGGGGTAGAGCGCAAACCACGCCCGGACGTAAGCCGGCTTGAGAATCTCGCCGATGAGAACCATGAACCTCAGACTCGTCAGCGGCTGCGGCGGATGAATACTCCGCAGCTCGTCAACGAACGCCGCCAGGTAAGAAGGGACGAACTGCACGACGTTGACGCCGTCTCGTTCGAGAAGGCGGGCGAGTTCGGCGGGCTGAAGCACGATCTCGTCCGGGTAGATTTGGGTGCGCGCGCCGGAGACGAGGGCGGCGAAGAATTGCCAGACGGAGATGTCGAAGCAATGCGAAGCCGTTTCGGCCACCACGCTCTGCTCGGTAATCTCAAGGTCGCGAACCATTCCGAGGATGTGGTTGAGCATCCCGCGGTGTTCGACCATCGCGCCCTTGGGCCTCCCCGTCGAACCCGAAGTGTAGATGACGTAGGCCAGGCCTTCGGGTAACGCCTTCGATTTGATTGGGGCGGGCGCGGTCGAAGATAAGGGGAGCGCGTCGAGACGGACGACCGGGGGTTCCGCGGGCAGGCCGTCGAGCGCGGCCTCCGTTTCGACGAGAATCAGTCGGGGCTTCGCGTCGGCAAGAATGCGTTCGATACGTTCGGCAGGATAGTTCGGGTCAACGGGGACGTAAGCGGCCCCGCATTTCCAGACGGCGAGAATGCTTTCGACCATCAGCGGCGAGCGCCCCATGAAGATGGCGACGCGGTCGCCGACGTCGAGCGGGGCGGCCCCTTGCAAGTGGCGCGCGAGGGCGCTGGAGCGTTCGCTCAGTTCCCGGTATGTGCGCCGGACGCTGCCGCAAACGAGGGCCACGCGCTCAGGCGTCTGCGCCGCATGCGACTCGAACAGGTCAACCACGGTCTTGCCCGCCGGCACTTCCGCCGCGGTCTGATTCCACTCCGACAGAATCTGCACACGCTCGAACGCCGTGAGCATCTCAACCCGCTCCAACGGCTCATCCGGCGCGGCGACGATGCTTTCCAGAATGGTCTGATAGTGACCTGTCAGCCGCGCGATTGTCTCTTCGTCGAAACGGCCCGCGTCGTAGAGCACTCGCAGCGAGAGCGCTTCGCCCGGCGTCACGACGAGCGTTAACGGATAGTTGTTCGGGTCGAAAACTTCAAACTCGCTGATGCGGACGCCGGTCAACGTCTGGTCGAGAGTCTCCCCGACCGGGTAGTTCTGGAAGATGAGCAGACTTTCAAACAGGGGCGTGCCGCCAGAGACTTCGCTCCACTTCTGAATTTCGGCCAGCGAGCAATAGGCGTACTGCTCCTGCTCGACAAGGCGGGCCTGCATGCGCCCCAGCCACGACACGGCGGCTTCGGATTCGTCCAACTGCGCCCGCACGGGGATGGTGCTGATGAAGAGACCGACCATGTGCTCCGAGCCTTCAAGCTCCGGCGGGCGGCCCGAAAGGATCGTGCCGTAGACGACATCCATCTCCCCGCTGTAGCGGCTCAGCAAAAGCGCCCACGCGCCCTGAGCCAGAGTGTTAAGGCTCAGACGGTTGTTCCGTGCGAAGGAGACGAGCCGCGCGGTGGCGCTCGGTGAGAGGAAGACTTCCCTTTTGACGTAATGCTCCGGCGCGCGCTTGCCTTCCATCTCCGGGCGACCGAGAACCAGCGGTGTCGGGGTTGTGAAGCCCGCCAGCCTCTCTCTCCAGAACCGCTCGGCGCTGGCCGGCTCCTGCTGTTGGAGCCATCCGACCATCTCGCGGAACGGACGCGGGGCGCGAGGCCATCTTGCTTCACGCCCGGCACGAATCGCCGCGTAAGCTTCGAGGACTTCTTTCAGGACGAGCGAGGCGCTCCAACCGTCGAGCAGAAGGTGGTGCTCGCTCCAACTAAACCGCCAGCGCGAATGACCGAGGCGAGCGAGCGTCCAACGCATGAGAGGGGCTTCGCTCATTTTAAATCCCGCGCCCCGGCTCTGCCGCAACAGGCCGTGCCAGCGTTCGAGCGCCGACGCCTCCTCGCCCCCTGAGAGGTTCACTTCATCCCACGGCAATGAGACGCTGCGATGCACCACCTGAAGAGGCTTCTCGATACCCTCCCAGTGGAAAGAGGTGCGCAGCACCGGGTGGCGGTCAACAATCTGCCGCCAGGCCGCGAGAAAAGCCCCCGTGTCCAGCTCGCCTTCAATCAAGCATGTCACTTGATTGAAGTACGCCTCCGAAGACGGCGTGTACAGGCTATGGAACAGCATCCCCTGCTGCGTCGGCGTCAGTTCGTAAATGTCTTCGACTTCATCCCGGAGCGACTGTCGCGGCGTGGCCTTTAATTGTCGGGCCAATTCGTCGAGAGACGATTGAGAGACTCCGGCGGCGGGAAAATCCGTCGGGGTGAAGCCGAAGGTTGGGACTTCAGTGCGCTCACTTTCAGACGGCGTCATGGGCGTGGCGACGCGCGCCAACTCGGCAACGGTCTGATGCTCGAAGACCTGGCTGGTAAGCAGCTTGAGACCCGCGCGCCCGGCGCGAGAGACAATCTGCATGCTCAGAATAGAGTCGCCGCCAAGCGCGAAGAAGTTGTCGTCGATGCCCGGCTGTTCCACTCCGAGCACTTCGCTCCAGATCAGGCAGAGCACTCTTTCGGCATGCGTCCTCGGAAGGGCGTGGCCGGTCTTTCGCGCCTCTTTCGGGAGGTCTGGGGCCGGGAGCGCATGACGGTCTATCTTCCCGTTTCGTGTCAGGGGAAACTTATCGAGCAGGACGAAGGCTGCGGGAACCATGTAGTCCGGGAGCTTCTGCGAGAGAGCGCCGGCGAGGCCCGCCCCGTCCGCCTGTCTCCCGGCCCTGAGCGTCACATAGCCGCAGAGATAGACGCGGCCCGCCGCGTCTCGGACATCTCGCACGACGGCCTCATGCACGCAGTCCAGTCGGGTCAGGGCGCTCTCAATCTCCGCCAACTCGATGCGGTGGCCGCGTACCTTAACCTGAAAGTCTTTGCGCCCGTGCAGCAGAAGGTCGCCGTCATCTGTCCAACTGCCTATGTCGCCCGTCCGGTACATCCTCGCGCCCGCCTCCGGGCTGAACGGGTCTGGGACAAACGCCTCGGCCGTCCTCCGCGGGTCGTTGAGGTAGCCCCTGCCGACGCCCACCCCGCCCGCACAGACCTCGCCCCGCACGCCAACCGGGCACAGGTTCATCCACTCGTCCAACACATAGACACGGAGGTTGCGCAACGGTCGTCCCACAGGCACCCCCCCGTCCCCAACGGGTCTATCCATCCGGTGATGCGTCACGTCGTCCGAAGCTTCCGTCGGCCCGTAGGCGTTGACCACAGGCACGTCCGTGAGCGCAAACCACGATTCGACCAGCGCCGGACTCAAAGCCTCGCCCGTCACCACCAGCCACTCCAAATGCTTTAAGCGACCGGGCCGCTGCGCAAGCCTCTCCAGCACAACGCCCAGATAAGACGGCACGACTTCGAGAATGCTGACCCCCTCCTCTTCCAGAGACTCAAGCAGGCGCGGCGGCTCCATCACGACCTCGTCACCGTAGATGACCGTGCGACCGCCCACCAACAGCGCCGCCATCTCCTGCCACACCGAGATGTCAAAGGTCTGCGACGCCGTCTGCGCCACCACGCTCTGCTCGTCGAGCCCCAACTCTTCAACTTTAGCCAGCAGGTGGTTGAGCATCC
>JALZHC010000003.1:8499-20579 GCA_030914105.1 Acidobacteriota bacterium | reverse complement strand
CGCTCAAACAGATCGGCGGCGGCTTCTTCGTCCTGCTCGCCATCGCGGCCTTCCGTCACTGCACGCGCACGCTGACGATGTACCTCGCCGTCGCGCCCGAACACCGGCGCTTCACCTTCTGGGAGGCTTTCACCACGCGCCTCGCCGGCGAGACCATCAGCTTCTTCACCTTCACCGGCCCCGTGCTCGGCGAGGCGACGAAGGCCGCGCTCCTGCGCAAGCGCGTCCCGCTCGCTTCGGGCGTGCAGGCGCTCGCCGTCGACAACCTGCTCTATAACCTCTCGGTCGCCGTCTTCATCTCCAGCGGCGCGCTCGTCATGCTCGCGACCTATCGTCTGCCCGCGGGCGCGCGCGTGCCCTTAATCGTCATCGCGGCGGGGATGACCTTAGTCTTCCTCGCCGTCTCGGCGGCTGTCGTGAGCGACGTGATGCCCGTGACGGGCGCGGTGGACTTCCTTATTCGGCGCGGCTTCAAGGAGCGCTGGTTCGCCTCCAGGCGCGAGCACTTCCAACGCGTCGAGTCGAACGTCTACGACTTCTACAAGCATCGCCCCCGCGCGTTCTTCACGATGTTTGCCTGCGACTTCCTCGCGCACGCCACCACGGTCGCCGAGGTCTACGTCGCGCTCTCGATGCTCGGCTTTGAGCCTTCGGCGCGCGTGGCGTACATTATTGACTCTTTGACGAAGGTCGTGAACCTCGTCTTCGGCTTCGTGCCCGCCACTATCGGCGTCTACGAAGGCGGCACGGGCTTCATCCTGCACACGCTCGGCTACGCCGTCGCCACCGGCGTGACCATCGGCATCGTCCGCAAGGCCTCGATGATCGTCTGGGCGCTTGTGGGTCTCGCGATGCTCGTGCGCCACACCGCGCCCGACGCCGCGCGCAAAGTTTTCGACCGCCATCCGAGGCTCCGCGAAGTTATGGACAACCTGGTTCTCTCAAACATGACACACCGCCCGGCGCGCACCTTCGTCAGCGTGCTCGGCGTCGCCGTCGGCGTCCTTTTGATTGTCTTCACCGTCGGACTCGCGCACGGAGTTCTGCGCGAGCGCGGGCGGCGCGAGTCCGAAGTCGGCGCGGAGATCATGGTGCGCGCCGCCGGGACGACCGGCATGAGCAGCACGCAGCGCTTCACGCTGCCGGTCTCGCGCGCCGAAGAGGTGCAGAAGGTCGCCGGCGTGCGCATCGCCGTCCCCGTCGGCGAGACGACGGACGCCAGCGACACGGGCTTCGGCCTGCGCGTCATTGACGGCATAGACTTTGAGCGCTACGCGCGGCTCTCCGGCATCCACATCGTTGCCGGGCGCGCGCTGCAAGAAGGCGACGAGGCCATCGTTGACTCGGTCTGGACGAAAGAGCACAACAACGCGAAGGTGGGCGACAAGGTGAAGGTCTTCGGGCGCGACTTCACGCTCGTCGGCGTCTACGAGCCGCCGGGCGGCGCACGCATCAAGATTCCGCTCGCCACCATGCAGGACAACGTCGGAAGCTCCGAATACTGCAACGAGGTTCTCGTCTCCTGCACGAACCCGGCGGAGCAGGAGACGGTCGCCGCGCGCATCCACGAGGCTTTCCCCGACGACCAGATCATCTTCACGCGCGACCTGCCGGAGCTTTACGCGACCGGCATGCCGGCCCTAAACATCTTCATAGACGTCGTGGTCGGCGTCGCCGCCGTCATCAGCCTGCTCGTCATTCTGCTTGCCATGTACACGACCGTCACCGAGCGGACGCGCCAGATCGGCGTCTTGAAGTCGCTCGGCATGTCGAGCGCCGGCGTCGCCTGGATTATCGAGCAGGAGGCGTTGATCGTCAGCCTCCTCGGCGTGCTCTTAGGCATCGCGCTCACGCTCGCCGCGCGCTCCATCGTCATGAACACGACCTCGCTCACCGTGGACATCGAGCCGCGCTGGCTCCTCATCTCCTTCCTCATCGGCCTGCTCGGCGGCACCATCGGCGCGCTCTACCCGGCCCTTCGCGCCGCCCGTCAGGACGCAGTCGAGGCCCTCAGTTACGAGTAGCAGATAGACTCTAGCTGGTTCATCTATTTCGGAAAGCACGAGCGAAGGTTTATCATCGCAGATAAGTCAGCCACATATGAACAACAGCCATGATACATAAATGCCAAAGAGTTGAGGTTACCCTGATCCAGTTAGGCGACTTGGACAGGGCGAAAGTCGTGCACGCATTATATAAAGCCAGTCAATTACAGCAGCCCTTTAATTTTTGGCTCGACAGTGAAAGGAGGTTGCCGCTTGATGAAAAATACAAGCTTCCGAATGGCGGATACGATTTGTGCGGTGCCGTAGAAAAACTTCTTAAAAGTAAGAAGTATAAGAAACTGTCGCGTCCTCTCATCGTCATTAGCAAAGAGCCTATGGGTGACCCGGACAACCCTCACGAGCCCGATGATTTCTACGACTACTCCCAGGAGGATGACTACGATCCCTTGGTCTCCATCATAAGTACCTATACTTTAAAAGGTCTTCCGAGCAACAGAGACTTGGCGAGCTTCATCCTCCTGATGTTATCAACGTATATTTTATCGGTATACGGAAACTTAGCCTTCCATGAAGAACTGCGTGGGTGCATATTTGATTATTGCGATGAAGACGAAGAGGTAGAGAACTGCTTTAGAGTGGGGAAAGTTTGCGGCCACTGTGAAGCAGTTCTTCAAAATAGAATAATGAATGGCGACCTAACAATTGAGCGAGCCGCCGCCGCCACGAGGCTTCTAAACAAGGCCGTGGGGCGTAACTACTGTTTCGTGGCGATGCCCTTCGCGGAAAAGTTCAACCCGGTCTACCAGGTTATTTCCGATGTCATGAGTGACCTCGGCTGGTCAGTGGAACGAGCCGACGAAGTGCCATATCCGAAGTTTATTAATGATCGCATCTATAAAGGGATTTTGACCGGCGATCTTGTAATCGCAGACTTGACCGACTTCAACCCGAACGTACTGTACGAAGTCGGCATAACTCACGTAGTCGGTAACGACCTTCTGCTTCTGACACAAGGGGAAATCCCATTCGACCTCAAGAACGCACATGCAATTTTATATAGCATGGATAGAGTTGAAGACTTTAAAGAGAGCCTGAAACGCGATGTAAGTAGAATTTCAACGCAATCTTCAGGTGATGATCGTCGCAATAAGTAATTCATCGCCGAAACAATCAAGCGCTAGCCATGAAGCTCATCGAGTTCACGCCGGAACGCGCGCGACCCATCGAGCTGTTCGAGAGCTCGGGCGCGTCTGCCGTGGCGCTCGGCGACGGCGCGGGCGAGGCGCACGTCTATTGCCTGCACTTCGAGCCGGGCGGAAAAATAGGCGAGCACCCCACGGGCTTCGGCCAGTTGTTCCTCGTGGTTCGGGGCGAGGGCTGGGCCTGCGGTGCGGACGGGCGGCGCGTGTCGCTCCGGGCTGGCCAGGGAGTCTTCTTCGAGCGCGGCGAGCTTCACTCGAAGGGCAGCGAGACCGGCATGGTCGCCGTCGTGGTGCAGGTCTCGGAGCTTGAGCCACGCGCGCCGGAGACGGCTTAAAGACCTTTCGCACGTTGAATACCTTTCGGGAGGCCGCACGCGCTGAAGGAACTTTCCTAACACCTTGAAGAGCCTTTCTTACATCTCTCCAAAGGCAGCCGTCCGCGAGAGCCGGATTCACGGCAGGGGCCTCTTCGCCGTCGAGGCAATCGGCGCGGGCGAGGTCGTCTGCGTCAAGGGCGGCTACGTCTTCGACCGCGCGGCGCTCGCTGCGATGCCCGGCTGGTACGCGTCCGCCGAGATACAGGTCGCCGAAGACCTCTTCATCGGCCCGCTCACGGAAGACGAGCGCGAGGGCAGCATGATCTTCAGCAACCACTCGTGCGAGCCGAACCTGGGCGTGCGCGGCCAGATCGTCTTCGTCGCGATGCGCGACATCGCGGCGGGCGAGGAGCTGACGCACGACTGGGCGACGACCGACGACGACGAGTACGAGCTGGAATGTCGCTGCGCCGCGCCGCGCTGCCGCCGACTCGTCACGGGACGCGACTGGCGGCGGAAAGAGTTGCAGGAAAAATACAGGGGTTACTTTTCCTCTTACCTGTGCGATAAGATTAAGAGGGCCGCGGACGAAGATTAAGAGGACGCACACCGCCGGCCCGCCTCACGCTCGACCCGAACGCCGGCGACGAAGGTGACGGACGATGACCTCTCAACACACGACGACTGGACGGGAGCTTTTGCTGAACACGTCGGACATACGCCGTGCGGCGGCGGAAGGCGTGCTGTCGGAGCGCGACGCCGAGCGGCTCGTCGAGTGGGCTTACGAGCAGCGCTTCAAACGCACGCTCGCCCCTGAGCCGCCGCCCGAGGCCCCCGCGGAGAGGCGCAAGGGCTTCAACCTCGTAACGGTCGCATACTACTTCGGCGCGATGCTGATGATCTCGGCGTGCGCCTGGTTCCTCGGCGACAAGTGGGAGACGCTCGGCTCGCGCGGCGTCTTCGCGACCGCGCTCGTCTACGCGCTCGTGGCCGTCTCCTTGGGCCGCTGGCTGCGCGGCAGGGGCTACGCGGTCGGCGGCGGGCTGCTCGTCACGGTCGCGGTCTGCCTCGTGCCGCTTTTGACCTACACGGTCGAAGACATGCTCGGCCTCTGGCCGGGCGTGCGACCGGGCGAGTACAAAGACTTCTACCCTTGGGTTCACGGCTCCTGGATCGTGATGGAGCTGGCGACGGTCGCCGCCTCGCTCGTCGCGCTGCGGTTCGTGCCGTTCGGCTTCCTCACGGCCCCTCTGGCCTTCTCTTTCTGGTTCTTCTCGATGGACGTGGCCGAGTGGGCTTACGGGCGCGAGTCTCTGTCGACGATGGAGCGCTGCTGGATAAGCGTCGTCGTCGGACTGCTGACGATGATCGTCGGCTACGGGCTTGAGCGCACGCGCAAGGCAGAGGTTCCGCGCACGGAGGACTTCGCCTTCTGGTGCTACCTCTTCGGGATGTTCGCCTTCTGGGGAGGCTTCACGGCGATGGACAGTGGCTCCGAGGTGGGCCGCCTGCTCTACGCGCTTCTGAACGTCGGACTCATCCTGCTCGCCGTCAAAATGCGCCGTGCCGTCTTCCTCGTCTTCGGCGTCATAGGCGTCCACATCTACCTCGGACACCTCGCCTACCAGGTCTTCAAAGACTCTCTGCTCTTCCCCTTCGCGCTCGCACTGCTCGGCCTGAGCGTCATCCTCTTCACGGTCTTCGCGCAGCGCTACATGAGCCGGCTCGCGCGCGCCGAAGCGACTGACGAATACACGCCGTCTTAAAGACTCACTCACCTTCGGGACGCCACACGCCCGCGACCGAGCCGACGCGCACCTCCCTCTGCGCGCGCGCGATGAAGCTCTCGATGTCCGGAATTGTGCGCGGGAGCGCGCCCGAAAGGTTTCGGTAGCCGTCCGCCGTGACGACTACGTCGTCCTCGATCCTCACGCCGATGCCTTTATATTTCTCGAAGGCGGGCCGCACCGCCGCGATGAACTTCGCGTTCTCCGGCGTCTTCGGCAGGTAGTCGAGCGCGTCGGGCCGTATGTAGATGCCCGGCTCGACCGTGAAGGTCATGCCTGTGTCGAGCTTCATGCCGGGCACGGACACGTCGTGCACGTTCATGCCGAGGAAGTGTGAGGTTCCGTGCATGAACCAGACGCGGTACTGCATGCTCTCCTTGTCCGTGATGAGGCCGAGGCGAAGCAGGCCGTCTTTGATGACGGCGAGCGCGGCGTTGTGCTCGTCGGAGAGCGCTGCGCCGGGCCGCACGGCCTTGAAGCCCGCCTCCTGCGCGGCAAGGACGACCGAGTAGATGTCTGCCTGCGCGGGGCTGAACTTGCCGCTGACGGGGAAGCTGCGCGTCACGTCTGCGCTGTAGTGGCCGAACTCCGCGCCCGCGTCAATCAGCAGAAGGTCGCCCGGACTCACGCGCCCCTGCGACTCTTCGTAATGAAGAGTGGTCGCGTCGGGGCCGCAGCCGACGATGTTCGGGTAGCCCCAGTTGTCCGCGTTGCGACGCTTCAGCGTGTAGTCAATCTCGGCCTCGACCTCGTACTCCCACTTCGCGCGCGAGGCGACGGCCTGCGCGCGCTCGTGCCCCTCGATGCTGATGTCGACGGCGTGCTGCAAGAGCGCAAGCTCGGTCGGCGACTTGCGCATGCGCATCTCCGCGAAGATGGGCCAGGCCGAGCGCACGCTCAGTCCCGTCGCGGCCTTCGCCCAAGTGGCCGCGAACTCCTGCTCCTGCCTGTACTCGCGGCTATTCTCGCCGCCGGGCAAGACGAGATAAAGCAGCGCCTCGTTCTTCTCCATCGCCGCGAACAGAGCGTCGAAGCCGACGTTTGAAGACTGCGCCGACGCGGCCTGACCCGGCGACTGCGATGCTTCCTGCCTGGCCGAAGTCGTCGCCGTCTGATTGCCCGTCTGGCCCGCGGACGAGAGAAGGACGCCGTCGGCCTGCGGGTGGTAAGCGCGGCGCGTGCGCAGCGCGCGCATGAAAGGCTCGAACTCCCTGGCCTCCCAGATTTCGCCCACGCCGGAGAGCTGCCGCGCCTCTTCCGCGCTGTACATGTGGCCCGTCCAGGTCTCCGCCGCAGGGTTACGGCGCGGCAGGAAGAGGATTTCCGGCGTCTCCCTGTTTCCGGGCAGGAGCACGAGCGTCGCGCCCTTCTGGTTCAGGTTCGTCAGGTAGAAGAGATTGTTCTCCTGCCGGAACTCGTAATCCACGTCGTTGGTGTAGACGCGCGGCTCGGCGCTGAACATCACGAGCACTGAATTCGGCCCCATCTTCCCGGCCACGCGCTCCCGCCGCGCGCGCAACTCCGCCACGCGCTCCTCCTCCTTGAAGACCGGCGCGGGCGGCGCCTCACGAATCACCGGCGGCACTGACGCGCGCACGCGATTGTTGCCCGCGCTCACTCCAAGCGCTAAGCCGACACATAAAGAAACTGACACTGAGGCTGTTAATGTCCTGCCCTTAAAGCTGCTTCTTCTCAAAGTTAATTAAACCTCCCTGCCTTCGATGTAGAAGGCGGCTTCAATTCATGAGGACAACGTGTGCAGGTTTTTCAGAGTTACTTTAAGAGGCCGAGGCGCTTAAGATCATCCTCATCCCACCGTGCTTGTCGCTCGATCATGCTCCGCAACGTTCCGAGCGGAAGGTGCCTGATGCCTTGTGAAAGGTTACTGTTACCCTTCGCCCGTCCGGGTGACGGTAGCGTTGATGACTCCCCTTTTGATGGCGTAACGAAAAGCCGTCTTTGAAAAGTGCGGCAATTATATCGCGGGCGGTAAGATTGCGGAGCTTCGTATAATCAACCGGCATACTATACAGTCACCGCCACGCGAGTATCGGAGAACACGGCCACCTCCTCTTTCGGGCCTTCGGGGATTGTCTCACCGTCTTCAATCAACTCTTCGACGACCATCTGCACAACTTCGCTAATGTGCCGGAGCGCCTCTTCCTGAGTGTCTCCCCACGTGGCCACGCCGTATTGCTCCAGGGCTGGACAGTAAGCGTGCCAACGATCTTCGTCCGGCTCTACAACAACCTTGAAAGTGTATGTCTTTACCGTCTGCATACGACTCATTGTGCCCGTAACCGAGAAAAAATCAAGCCCCGTTCCTCAGTAGCCGACCGGCTCGCCGGAGCCGCGCGGGTCGCTCGCGCCGAGGCGGACGCCGGTCTTCTCATCGATCATGATGCCTTGCGCGTCACCCATGTAGCGCGGCTTGGCCGTGAGCTTGTGGCCGCGCTCTTCGAGGGCGCGGAAGGTGTCTGCGCTCATGCCGTAAGGCTCGTAGACCAGTTCGTCCGGCAGCCACTGATGGTGTATGCGCGGCGCGTCGATGGCCTGCTGGATGTTCATGTCGAAGTCTATGACGTTGGTGATGACCTGCAAGACCGTGTTGATGATGGTCGGGCCGCCCGGAGAGCCGACGGCGAACCAGAGCGAGCCGTCTTTGCGCAGGACGAAGGTCGGCGTCATGGCCGAGAGCGGGCGCTTGTGCGGCGCGACGGCGTTGCGCTCGCCCTGAATCAGCCCGAACATGTTCGGCGTGCCCGGCTTGGCGGCGAAGTCGTCCATCTCGTCGTTCATCAAAACGCCCGTGCCTTTCGCCACGACCTTCGAGCCGAAGCTGTCGTTCAAAGTGTAGGTGTTCGACACGCAGTTGCCTTCGGCATCGACGACCGTGAAGTGCGTCGTCTCCAGAGACTCCGCGCCCGTCGGTCGCCCGGCCTTTACCTCCGCGCTCGTCGAGGCGCGCTCCAGCTTGATGCCGCGGCGCAGACGCTCCGCGTAAGCTTTATCAATCAACCCGGCGACGGGGACGCTCACGAAATCCGCGTCGCCCATGTACTCGGCGCGGTCGGCGAAGGCGCGACGCATCGCCTCGGTCTCGACGTGGTAGCGCTCCGAAGCGGACGCGCCCATGTGCCGCAGGTCGAAGCCTTCGAGCACGTTCAGCATCTCGATGAGCACTGCGCCGCCCGAAGAAGGCGGCGGCATCGAGATGACCTCGAAGCCTCGGTATGTGCCGCGCAAGGGTTCGCGCTCCTTCGCCACGTAGCCCTTCATGTCTTCGAGCGTGATGAGGCCGTTGTGCGCGCGCATGTCCGCGGCGATGAGCCGCGCGGTCTGCCCCTCGTAGAACTCGCGCGCGCCGGCGCGTTGAAGGCGCGCGAACGTCGCGGCCAAATCCGGCTGACGCCACACGTCGCCCTCGTTCCAGAAGTTGCCGCCATTCAGATAAATCTTCTTCGACTCCGGGTATTGCCCCAGCTCGTCCGCGTTCGCCTTCATCCCGCGCGCGGTGCTGTAAGGCAGCGCAAAGCCTTCCGCCGCGAGGCGGCGCGCAGGCTCAATCAACTGCGACCACGTCAACTTTCCTGAGCCGTATTTTTTGAGCGCCAGCTCCATTCCCGCGACCGTGCCCGGCACGCCCGCCGCGCGATAGCCGATGAGCGAGCCGCCCTCGCCCTTCTTCAGCTCGCCGCGCTCGTCGAGGTAGACGTTGCGGTTCGCGGCGGCCGGTGCCATCTCGCGGTAGTCAATCGCCGTCGTGCGCCCGTCGCGCAGGCGGATCATCATGAAGCCGCCGCCGCCGAGGTTGCCCGCTGCGGGGTAAGTCACGGCGAGCGCGAACGCGACCGCGATGGCCGCGTCGACGGCGTTGCCGCCGCGCTTCAAGATTTCCACGCCGGCCTGCGACGCAAGCTTGCTCGTCGAGGCGACCATCCCGTGGCGCGCGCGCACAGGCTCGCGCGACGCGGCGAACGCGACGCCGCTCTCGCGTGCGCCCTGCCACGTCGGCACGACCGGCGCGAGGAGAAAGACGGCGACGAGGAGCAGTCTGACGAAGAGGTGTTTGGCTGACATTGATTTGATCCCCATTAGTTGATTGACAAACCTTTGTGCCCTTCGTGAAATCCTTCGTGCCCTCCGTGGTTAAATGCGGATTCATTAACCACAGAGGCCGCTCAGGTCTTCTCAAAGGTCACGAAGGAAAGACTGAGCCTCGGTCTCAAAGAATCAACTCCATGAAGAGCGTCCCCTCGACGGGGTTGAAGCGATACGGCTCGATCTCTCGGAAGCCGAGCGAGCGATAGAGCGCCTGCGCCTCGCGCATCGAAGGGAGGGTGTCGAGGCGCATACGTTCATAGCCCATCGCGCGCGCCTCGTTGATGAGGGCGGAAGCGAGTCTGCGCCCCGCGCCCGTCCCGCGGAACTGCGGGCGGACGTAAAGCCGCTTCATCTCGCAGACGCCTTCGCCCGCGCGGCGCAGCGCCACGCAGCCCGCGACTTCCGTGCCGACGCGCGCGAGGAACAGACGGCCCGCGGGCGGCGCGTAGTCGCCGGGCAAGCCTGCAAGCTCCTGCTCGAAGCCCTGAAAGCAGAGGTCTGTGTCGAGCGACGCCTCGTACTCGCGGAACAAGCGACGCACTTCTTCTATCTGCTCGGCGTTGCTGGTCTGTAACAACTCCATCGCGGACGACCTGTACAAAGACTTTGCTGCCGCTACCCCCTTCGTGTTTGCAGATAGCTTACCGAGGCGCTCGGTCTCGGATGACTTACAGAGCCGCGACGAGTGCGGCGAGGAGCGCGCCGCGCAAGGTCAACGCGTCGGCAACGATGTGCTCGTGCGCGGCGTGCGCGCCGTCGCCGTCCACGCCGAGTCCGTCGAGCACGGTCGCGCCGCACGCGGCGGCGAAGTTGCCGTCCGAAGCTCCGCCGACGCTCGCTTCGCCAAGCTCGAAGTCGAAGGCCGCGGCCACGCACCGCGCCTTCTCATAAAGCGCGGCGACAGCCGGCGTGCGCTCCATCGGCGGGCGGTTGATGCCGCCCGTGACCTTCAGGGCCGCGCGCTCGTCGAAGGGTTTCAACTCCAACAAAGCGGTCTCGATGCGGCGCGCTTCGTCCGCGGTGCTGAAGCGCACGTCCACTTCGGCGCGCGCCTCCGCGGCGACGACGTTGGCATGCGTGCCGCCCGCGACGGTGCCGACGTTGATGGTCGTGCCGACCTCCGGCCTCGCAAGCGCCGACACGCGCTCGATCTGTCGCGCGAGTTCAAGCACGGCGCTCACGCCCTTCTCAGGCTCAAGCCCTGCATGCGCGGCTCGCCCCTCGACGCTCAGCGTGAAGAGGCCCGTGCCCTTGCGCGCGGTCTTCGCGCGACCGCCCGGCGCGGGCGGCTCAAGGACGAGCACGCACTCCGCGCGCCGCGCCTCCGCTTCGACGAGCGCGCGACCGCTCATGCTTCCAGACTCTTCGTCGCACGTTAGAAGCAACGACACGGGCCGGCGGGCTTTCGGGCCGAGCGCGGAGCACGCGCGCAACGCTTCGAGCGCCGCGGCGCAGCTCGCCTTCATGTCGAAGACGCCCGGCGCGTAAATCCTGCCGCCGTCTTCGCGCCAGGGCCGCGCGGCGAGTGTGCCGCGCGGGTGCACGGTGTCTGTGTGGCCGAGCAGAAGGAGGGGACGCGCTTCGTGCGGCCCCGGCGCGAACGCGCGCACGATGAAGTGCTCGCCGTAGCCGTCAGCCGCGCCGACGCGCTCGACTGACTCGACGCCGCCGACCGCGCCAGCCGCGTCGGCGAGTAGACTCACGACCGCGCGGCTGCCTTCGCCGTCGCCCGAAGGCGACTCGACCTCGCAGAGCGCGCGCGTCAGTGACAGAAGCTCGCCGCGCCTGTCCTCAAAGTGGCGAAGCAGCTTCTGCGCGTCTGTGCTACTGAACTCGAAGGGCATTGGGATTTTCTCACGCGCCTTGAGCCATCGCCTCAACGCGCGCTCAGAGTTTCGGCGCGCACCGTCAGGGCTTCGACGCGCTCGCGCCTGACCTCGAAGCCGATGCCGGGGCCTGCGGGCGCGGCGATTGTGCCGCGCGGCGTGACCGTGACGGGCGGCTCGATGATGTCTTCGGCCCAGTAGCGCGCGCTCGCAGATACGTCGCCGGGGAGTGTGAAGCCGCGCAAGGTGGCCATCGCGATGTTGTGCGCGCGGCCAATCCCTGACTCAAGCATGCCGCCGCACCAGACGGGCACGCCGGCCTCGCGGCAGATCGCCTCGACGCGCGCGGCCTCACTGTGTCCGCCCACGCGACCGAGCTTGACGTTGACGATGCGGCACGCGCCGAGTTCGATAGCCTTGCGCGCGTCTTCAGCCGAGCGGACAGACTCGTCGAGACAGACGGGCGTGCGTATCTGTTTCTGGAGTTGCGCGTGGTCGAGCATGTCGTCGAAGGCGAGCGGCTGCTCGACCATCATCAGGTCGAACTCGTCGAGCGCGCGAAGGGTGGGCGCGTCGGCGAGCGTGTAGGCTGAGTTTGCGTCAACCATCAGGCGTATGCGGGGGAAGCGCGCGCGCACCTGCTCGACCACTTCCCTGTCCCAGCCCGGCTTGACCTTGATCTTGATGCGCTGGTAGCCGGCGGCCAGCTCACGCTCGATCTTTTCGAGAAGCTCGGCGGGCGTGTCCTGGATGCCGATGGAGACGCCGCAGGCGATCTCGGCCTGCACGCCGCCGAGGTGTCGCCAGAGCGGGACGCCCGCGCGCTTCGCCTCCAGGT
>JALZHC010000003.1:0-8489 GCA_030914105.1 Acidobacteriota bacterium | reverse complement strand
TCCCAGCAGGCCGTCTCGATTGCCGCCTTCGCCATGCGGTTGCCGCGCACGCGGCGCATCAGCGCGCCGACCTCCGACGCCGACTCGACCTGCCGGCCCAAAACCATCGGCGCGAGAAATGCGCGCGTCACTTCCCAGGCGGAGTCAATCCACTCCTCGCAGTAGAAAGGCCCCTCGCCCGCGGTGCACTCGCCCCAGCCTTCCGCGCCGTCGCGGTCGACGGCGCGCACGAGCAGGATGCGGCGCTCGATTGTGCGCCCGAAGCTCGTCTCGAAGAAGTGGACGAGCGGCAGGCGTATCTCGCGCATCTCGATGGTGGCGATATTCATGCGGGCCGTAGACTCCGGTGTGCTGACGATGCCGAAGATATTAGCGCGAGTGCGGGGCGAACTCAAAAAGGAAAGAAGGCGCTCAGCTTTCGTCGCCGTTGCCAGCTTGGAAGCGAACAGATTTAACCACAGAGGGCACGAAGGATTTCTCAGAGGTCACAAAGGCTTAAACCCTCCGTGACCTTCGTGAAGACCTTTGTGCCCTCTCTGATTAAACCTTCCGGCTGCGACTCTCAATCGGCGACGGCGGCTTCCGAGATGTCGGGGCCGAGGTTTTCGGTCGTCGCCGACTCCTCGCCTTCGAGCGCGGCGTGCATTGTGTGCCAGGGGAGACTCGCGCACTTAACGCGCGCCGGATAGTCGCGCACGCCCGCGAAAATCTTGAGGCGGCCCAGGTGGTTCTCCTCCGCCTCCTCGTCAAGCTCGCCCGTCACCATTCGGTGAAACTCCTCGAAGAGGGCGAGCGCCTCCTCGCGCGTCCGACCTTTGATGGCCTGCGTCATCATGCTCGCCGAAGCCTTCGAGATGGCGCAGCCCGTCCCGACGAAACTCAAATCCTTGACCACGCCTGCGTCCAAAAGCATGTAGACGGTAAGCTGGTCGCCGCACAGAGGGTTGAAGCCCTCGGCGGTGCGGTTCGCGCCCTCAAGCTCGCGGAAGTTTCGCGGCTTCTTGTTGTGGTCGAGGATGACCTGCTGGTAAAGCTCGCTCAGTTCAGACATAAAAACGGTAGCCAGTAGTCAGTAGCCAGAAGTCAGTAGAAAAGCAGTCGCCGTCGAACCGTCCGCGCGCCAGCGGCAACGCCCGTGAAGCGGAGCCTACTGACTACTGGCTACTCGCATTCAGCCGAAGACCTCGATGACCTTCTGCACCGCCGCGATGAGGCGGTCAACTTCGTCCTTCGTGTTGTAGAAGGCGAAGGAGGCGCGGGCCGTGGCGGGCACACGGAAGTGCTGCATGACGGGCTGCGCGCAGTGGTGGCCGGCGCGGATGGCGATGCCCTCCCGGTCGAGGATGGTGCCGACGTCGTGCGGGTGCACGTCTTCGATGACGAAGGCCAGCACGCTCGCCTTCTCGCGCGCGTTGCCGATGATGCGGACGCCTTCGATGGCCGAGATTTTTTCGGTCGCGTAGCTTAACAAATTCTGTTCGTGCGCGAGCGCGGCGGCGCGGTCGAGTGTGTTTAAGTAATCAATGGCCGCGCCGAGGCCGATCTGCGAGGCGATGGCTGGCGTGCCGGCCTCGAACTTGTCGGGGATGGCGGCGTAGGTGCTGCGCTCAAACGTCACGGTGCGGATCATCGAGCCGCCGCCGAGAAACGGGTTCATCTTCTCCAGCAGCTCCGCCCTGCCGTAGAGGATGCCACTGCCCGTCGGCGCGAACATCTTGTGGCCGGAGACACAGTAGAAGTCGCAGCCCAAGTCCTGCACGTCAATCTTGAGGTGCGGCGCTCCTTGCGCGCCGTCAACGAGGACGGGAACGCCGAGCTTGTGCGCGCGCGCCGTGATTTCTTTGATGGGGTTAATCGTGCCGAGCGCGTTCGAGACGTGGCCGACGCAGACGAGCTTCGTCCGCTCGTTCAGGAGCGCGTCGAACTCGTCTAACAGAAGCTCGCCCGCGTCGTTCATCGGGATGATGCGCAGACGCGCGCCCTTCTCCTCGCAGAGCATCTGCCACGGCACGAGGTTCGAGTGGTGCTCCATCTCGGAGACGATGATCTCGTCGCCCTCGCCTACGAACTTGCGCCCGTAGCCGTGCATGACGAGGTTGACGGCCTCGGTGACGCCGCGCACAAAGATGCACTCGCGCGCCTCACGTGCGCCCAGGAAGCGCCGGGCCTTCTCGCGCGCGCCCTCGTAGGCGCTCGTCGCCTTCTGGCTCAGGTAGTGGACGCCGCGGTGTATGTTCGAGTGCTCCTCACGCAGGTATTTCGAGCCGCGCTCGATGACGAGGCGCGGCACCTGCGCCGAGGCCGCGTTGTCGAGGTAGACGAGCGGCTTGCCGTTAACGGTCTGGCTCAAGACCGGAAAGTCTTCGCGGACGCGCGCCACGTCCCAGCCGCCCGCCGCGTCTGCTGTTTCGATTGTCTTCTCTGTCGCAATCATCTTCTTGAACTCTCAAACTTACTGAAGTCGGAAGTCAGAGCGCCGAACGGCTGGCCGCAAGGCAGCTTGTAGGCGAGTTGTCTTTACTTCATCCTTCCGCCTTCATCCTTCCGTTGACGCCCTCCCTGACGGTCGGGCTACTGCATCTTTGCCTCACGCCTCCAGCCGCGCGCGCAGGCGGTTGAGTATGGCCCCGTCGAGCTGCGCGCGGATGGAGTCGAACTTGAACTTCTCGACGATCTCCTCGGCGAAGCCGTAGGTGAGGAGGTTGCGTGCGAGGTCTGTGTGCAGGCCGCGGCTCAGAAGGTAAAACAGCTCCTCCTCTTCGAGCTGGCCGACGGTCGCGCCGTGCGAGCACTTCACGTCGTCGTTGAAGATTTCGAGCTGCGGCTTGGTGTCCACGCGTGCCTCGCCGGAGAGCAGGAGGTTCTTGTTGCTCTGCTCCGCGTCAGTCCCGTGCGCGCCCTCGTGGACGAAGACGCGACCATTGAAGACAGCGCGCGAGCGCCCGTCGAGGATGCCTTTGTAATTCTGCCGGCTCGTGCAGTGCGGCTGCCTGTGGTCGATGAGCGAGTGCGTGTCGGTGTGCTGCCCCGTGCCGACGATGTAGAGGCCGTCAACGCGGCACTCCGCGCCCTCGCTGATTAAGTCTACCTCGATGTTGTGGCGCGACAGACGCGCGCCCAGCGTCACGGTCGTCAGGTCGTAAGAGCCGCTGCGCGCAAGCTCCGCGCGCGTCGAGGCGACGTGGAACGCTCGTTCACTCTCGTCCTGAACCTTGTAGTGCGTCAGCGCCGCGCCCTCGCCGATGAAGACCTCGACGACGGCGTCCGTGAAGTAAGCGGACTCTTCGGTCGCCGCGTAAGACTCGATGAGGTCGAGACGGCTGTCGCGCTCGACGACAACGAGGACGCGCGGGAAGGCCGCGCTCTCATGCTCGCCCGGCGCTGAAAGGAAGAGCAACTGCACGGGCGCTTCGACGCGCGCGCCTGCCGCGACGTGCAGGAAAGCGCCGCCGCCCGCAAACGCCGTGTTGAGCGCCGCGAAGGCGTCGCCCGGTTCGGTGAGGCGTCCGAAGTGTTCGCGGACGACGCTGGCCCACTCGCCCGCGAGCGCGTCGGCAAGGTTTGCGACGACGACTCCGGGCGGAATTGCTTCGAGCGAAGACAGTTCGGCGCGGAAGAAGCCGTTGACGAACACGAGGCGGCTCCGGCGCGCTTCGGCGTAGACGAAAGGCTCGACCGCGCCGGCTTCGAGCGTCGCGCCCTCGCCGCCCGCCGCAGGCCGGAAGCTCGCGCGCGCGATGGGCGCGACGTTCGTGTACTTCCAATCCTCCTGGTCGGTCACGGGGAAGCCCGTCTCCTCGAAGCGCGCGAACGCCTCCGCGCGCGCGCGCGTGAGCCAGGACGGCTCGTCTCTGCGCCTGCCCTCGGCGAACTCGCGGAAAGCCTCCGCGTAAAGACTCTGCTCTTTAATGGCCTGTGACATTTTAGCTTTCAGCAGTCAGCGTTCAGCTATCAGCTCTCTTTCTCTTCAAAGGTCGGGTGCTCATCCTCAATCAGATTCAAAATGATCAGGCGCTGATGGCTGACTGCTGATTGCCGACCGCTTCTTTAATCCAGTCGTAGCCCTTCTCTTCCAGCTCGAACGCCAGCTCCTTGCCGCCGGAGCGGACGATGCGCCCGCGGTAGAGCACGTGGACGTAGTCGGGCACGATGTAGTTGAGAAGGCGCTGGTAGTGCGTGACGAGGACGACGGCGTTCTCAGGCGTGCGCAGACGATTGACGCCATCGGCGACGACGCGCAGGGCGTCGATGTCTAAACCGGAGTCAGTCTCGTCGAGCACGGCGAGCTTCGGCTCAAGGACGGCCATCTGCAAAATCTCGTTGCGCTTCTTCTCGCCGCCCGAAAAGCCTTCGTTCACAGAGCGCGACATCAGCCCCGCGTCCATCTCGACGATCTTCGCGCGCTCCGCTAAGAGGTCTTTGAACTCCAGAGGGTCAAGCTCCTCCTCGCCGAGGTGCTTGCGCTTCTCGTTGTAGGCGAGGCGGAGGAACTGCGCGTTCGACACGCCCGGCACTTCCACGGGGTACTGGAACGCGAGGAAGACGCCCTCGCGCGCTCGCTCGTCCGGCGCGAGTTCGAGCAGGTTACGACCCTCGAAAAGCACCTCGCCCTTCGTCACCTCGTAGGCCGGGTGGCCGGCGAGAATCTTCGCCAGCGTAGACTTCCCAGACCCGTTCGGCCCCATGATGGCGTGAACCTCGCCCTTCTTAACCGTCAGGCTGATGCCGCGCAAAATCTCTTTGCCGTCCACGGTCGCGTGCAAATCACGAATCTCTAACACAGAAATTTACTCCCTAAATTTGGGTGCTGGGTGCTGGGTGCTAGGTGCTGGTTAGAAGACTGCTTTTCACCAGCACCTAGAACCCAGCACCCAGCACCCGCTTTATCCGACGCTGTTCTCAAGCTTCATGCCGAGCAGGCGCTGGGCCTCGACGGCGAACTCCATCGGCAGCTCGCGGAAGACGTCCTTGCAGAAGCCGTTGATGATGAGAGAGACCGCGTCCTCCTGCGAGATGCCGCGCTGCTGGAGGTAGAAGAGCTGCTCTTCGCTGATGCGCGAGGTCGTGGCCTCGTGCTCGACGCGCGCGGTGTTGTTCATCACCTCGATATAAGGAAAAGTGTTCGCGCCCGATTTTCCGCCGATGAGCATCGAGTCGCACTGCGTGTAGTTGCGCGCGCCCGTCGCGCCCGGCAGAACCTTGACGAGGCCGCGGTAAGAGTTGTTCGAGCGGCCCGCGGAGATGCCTTTCGAGACGATGGTCGAGCGCGTGTTCTTGCCGATGTGAATCATCTTCGTGCCGGTGTCGGCCTGCTGCGCGTGGTTCGTCAAGGCGACCGAGTAGAACTCGCCGATGGAGTTATCGCCCTGGAGGATGCACGAAGGATACTTCCAGGTAATGGCCGAGCCGGTCTCGACCTGCGTCCAGGAAATCTTCGAGTTGCGACCGCGGCAAGCGCCGCGCTTAGTGACGAAGTTGTAGATGCCGCCCTTGCCTTCCTCGTCGCCGGCGTACCAGTTCTGCACGGTCGAATATTTGATCTCCGCGTCGTCGAGCGCGACGAGTTCCACGACCGCCGCGTGGAGCTGGTTCTTATCGAACTGCGGCGCGGTGCAGCCTTCGAGGTAGGAGACGTATGCGCCCTCTTCGGCGACGACGAGCGTGCGCTCGAACTGGCCTGACTCCTGATTGTTGATGCGGAAGTACGTCGAAAGCTCCATCGGGCAGCGCACGCCGCGGGGGACGAAGACGAACGAGCCGTCGGAAAAGACCGCGCTGTTCAGAGACGCGAAGAAGTTGTCGTTGGCTGGCACGACCGAGCCGAGGTACTTCTTAACGAGGTCGGGGTAGTCGCGTATTGCTTCGGTGAACGAGCAGAAGATGACGCCGTGCTTCTTGAGCTTCTCCTTGTAGGTCGTGGCGACCGAGACGGAGTCAAACACCGCGTCAACGGCGACGTTCGCCAACTGTTTCTGCTCGGTCAGGGGAATGCCGAGCTTCTCGAAGGTGCGGAGCAGTTCGGGGTCAACCTCGTCGAGGCTCGCCTTCTTCGCCTTCTGCTTCGGCGCGCTGTAGTAGATGATCTCCTGGTAGTTGACTTCCGGATACTTGATGTTCGGCCAGTGCTTTGGCTCTGACATCTTCTGCCACTGGCGGAAAGCCTTCAGGCGGAACTCAAGCATCCACTCCGGCTCGCCCTTCTTCTCGGAGATGAGGCGGACGGTCTCTTCCGTCAGCCCTTTCGGGATCACGTCCGACTCGATGTCGGTGACGAAGCCGTACTTGTACTCCTTGTTGGTCAGCAGCTCGATTGTGCTCATCGTCTGATTGCTTCCTGAACCTCAGTCTCTTAACAGAACTTCACTCATGCGCGCTCGCTCAAAGTCCCGGCCTTCGGCGGCAGCCCTTGAATCTGGTGCAGAACGTTATCAACCTTCTGCTCCGTGCCGACGAGCTGCGCCAATGTGATGCCCGACAGCGCGCGCTCGACGACCTCGTGGACGTTGACGAGGACGGAGCGGATGCCGCAGTCGCTCGTGTGTATGCACGCGTCGAGGACGCCGGGGTAGCTCTTGCAGTGGCCCTCGACCGTGTCCTCGTCCAAGACCTTGATGATCTCGCTCAGGCGAATCTCGGCGGCGGGCCGCGCCAGGCGGTAGCCGCCCTCGCGACCGCGAATCGAGCTGACCAGCCCGGCCTTGTTCAAAAGCCACATCACCTTGCCGGCGTTCGCCTGCGAGATGCCCTCGCGCCCGGCGAGCTGCGCCAGCGTCAGAAACTCGCCCTCGCCCAAACCGGCGAGCTGCAAGAGGCAGCGCAGACCGTACTCTTCACGTGCCGAGACCTTCATAAGCCCACCACTTTAACCGCATACGAGGGTATCAATTTTTGATAGTACCATACCTGACTTTTTTGTCAAGATTGCTCGGATGCTGCCGCGTCAACGCTCGTCGGAGGCTTAAGCTGTTGAGTGGTTGTTGTTTAGAGTAACTCCCGAAAGGCTTTTTTCATCCCGCGAGATGTTATGAGGGCGGAGATTGACTCTCGGAGAGTCGGATTTCCCTCTCTGAGAGCCGACATTGACCCTCGGAGGCTCAATTTTCCGCCAAAAAGGCGCAACTTTTCGCCTCTGAGGCCGGAAGTCGAGCCTCGGAGGCGGAACATTTCGTCTCCGAGGCGCAACGTTGCGCCTCGGAGACGGAAATTTCCGCCTTTTTGGCGGAACGCTGAGCCTCCGAGACGAAATGTTCCGCCTCGGAGGTAGAAGATTGGGCCTCAGAGGCTCAAGATTCAGCCTCCAAGGCGGAAAGCTCACTTTCTAAGGTTGTAAATGCTAAGAAGTTCGGGAAGCCCGAAGGGGTTTTTCAAACGCCTTCTAGTGCGGAGGGCCGGAGTCTTCGAGCAGAAGGCCCTGCTCGTATGCGTCGGCGAGCCTTTCGAGGGCGGCGATGCGTCGGCGCAGGCGCTCGCCTTCTTCCGTGTCGGCGACGCGGCGCGGCGGGTCGTAGGCGCGCACGGTCGAAACCTTGGGCACGATGTCGGCGCCCTCTGTGATGGCGTCGCCGATTGACTCGAAGTGGTGATGTTCGGCGAGCGCGATGCGTTCGGGCGCGAGGATGAGAGTGTAGCCGCGGTCGCCGTAGGCTTCGGAGAAGGCTCCGTCAATGGTGACGGCACCTCCGCCGTGCTTGACCGGCTCTTCGCCCTTCTCGACTTTGACGGGGACGTGTCCGTTGACGATGAGCGCGTCCCGTTCGACGCCGAAGTCGCGTGCGAGGCGCGCGCAGAAGTCCGCGTTCTGGATCAACTGGAAGTAAGGGTTCTTCGTCTCCTTGTGCGTGGCCTTGTCGGCGATGAAGTAGGTCTCGAAGGTCGCCATGCGGTCTTTGCCGAAGAGGGGCGAGCGCGGCCCAGTCCAGAGATACCAGAGCCAGTCCATCTCGCCGTCGGCCTCCTCTTGCGCGCCCTTGCGAAAGCAACGACGCACGACGCGGTCGAGCGCGTCGAACAGCTCGCGACCGGCGCGCGCCTCGCCTTCAACTTCGAGCGTAAGAGGCTGCCCCTCTTCGTCCACCGGCACGCAGCCGTGGAAGATGAGCGCCTGATCGCGCCTGAGCCACATCGCGCCGGAGCGGACGACCGCGAGCATGTGATGCCACAGGCGCGAGCTTGAGACGAACGACTGCCGGACGCGATCCATGCAGGCACGCTCTTCCGACGTGAGCGCGTAAGGGTCTGCCGGGTCGAGCGTCGGCAGGTGCGTGTCGAGCAAAGGGTAAGTCTGACCGTCCACTTCGACCGTGCCTTCGGCGAGGTTGATGCGATGCAGAAGGTTTCGGTGCTCCAGCTGCCATTCGGGGTGGCGGCGGATGACCTGCCCTTCGAGCTTGAGCTGCATGACGGCGGCGGCCTTCTGCATGCGAGCCATCAAAAGGTCGTCGCGTAGGCCCGTGCCCTTCGTCTTGAAGCAATCGGCAGGGTCGTCTGCG
>JALZHC010000077.1 GCA_030914105.1 Acidobacteriota bacterium | reverse complement strand
GACGAAGCCCGCGGCGGCCAGGAGCAGGCAGACGAGCGCGAGCGCGGCGGCCGCGTAGCGCGCGAGGTGGCGGCGGGTGGGCGCGACGCGTGCGCGCAGGCGCGACACGAGGCCCTGCGCCGGCTCCCGCAGGGAGCGAAGCTCGCGGAGCAGGAGGTCTGCCGACTCGGCCCGTCCCTCTCGCTCCCTGGCAAGACATCTCCTGACAAGAGCCTCAAGCCGTTCGGGCGCGTCTCGAAGGGAGGCGTCGAGCGGCGGCGGGTCTTCGGCGCGGATGGCCGAGATGGTCTCTTCGATGGTGTCGCGCAGGAAAGGGTTCTCGCCGGCGAGCATCTCGTAGAGGATGACGCCGAAGCTGAAGATGTCGCTGCGCTGGTCGAGATCTTCGCCGCGCGTCTGCTCCGGCGACATGTAGGCGGGCGTGCCGACGACGCCCCCCCCATGCAAAGTCTGGCGGGGGTCGCCCGCGCCTTCCGCGCCCGGCCTCTGCCGGACGAGCTTGGCAAGCCCGAAGTCCAGAACTTTGACCTGCCCGTCCGCCGTGACGATGATGTTCTGCGGCTTGATGTCGCCGTGGATGACGCCGCGCTCGTGCGCCGCCGAGAGCGCGCCGACCATCTGCGCGGCGAGGTCGAGCGCGCGCCCCAGCCCGAGCGGCCCGCGGCGCAGAAGCGACGAGAGCGTCTCGCCCTCGACGTACTGCATGACGATGAAGCTGTGGCCGTCGGCTTCGTCGACGCCGTAGACGGCGCAGATGTTCGAGTGTTCGAGCCGCGCGACGGCCCGCGCCTCCTTCATCAACTGCTCGCGCGCCCAGTCGTCGCCGACGAAGCCATCGGCGATGAACTTCAGCGCGACGGGGCGTTCGAGTACGCAGTCCTCGGCCAGGTAGACCTCGCCCATCCCGCCCCTGCCGAGCAGTCGCTCGACCTTGTAGTGGCCGACCGCGCGGCCAACCAGCGACTCGGCGAGTCTCTCTGTGAGCACCCTCATGCCGAGGCTGAGCGCGGGCCGCTCGATGAAGCTCCGCTCGGACTCGAAGGCCCCGACCAGCGACTCCACTTCGCGGCGCAGGGCCTCTTCGGCCCCGCACGCGCGCGCGAGATAGTCCTCCCTCTCCGCGCCCGACAGTCGCAGGGCCGCGTGGAACAACTCTTCCAGGCGCTGCCATTCGCTAGTCGTCATCCCTGATCTTCTTAGCCAGCCACGCCTTCGCCATGTCCCAGTCGCGGTTGACCGTGGCGGTCGAGATGCCCAACACCTCGGCCGTCTCCTCAACCGACAGCCCGCCGAAGTAGCGCAGTTCGACCACACGGGCCTTGCGCTCGTCCACCTCGACCAGCTTCTGCAACGCCTCGTCGAGCGCGATCAGCTCGGCCGACTTCTCCGCGCTGACGGTGGCCACCTCGGAGAGCGACACCTGGACGGCCCTGCCGCCGCGCTTGTCACGCTGGCGGTCGCGTGCGTAGTTGCTGAGGACGCGGCGCATCATCGTCGCCGCCAGGCCGAAGAAGTGGGCGCGGTTTTGCCAGCGCACGCTCCTCTGGTCGATGAGCTTGAGGTAGGCCTCGTTGACGACCGCCGTGGTCTGTAAGATGTGGCCGGGGTTCTCCAGGCGCATGTAGTGGCGGGCGATGCGGTGAAGCTCCCTCTCGACGAGCGGCATGAGCCTCTCCAGCGCCGCACGGTCGCCGTCGCTCCAGGCCAGGAGAAGCCTCGTGATCTCTGAGGACCTTGGCATCGGGGCTGAACCTCCATCCGAACCGCTTAACGCGAGAGATGGCACTTCCTCAGACTTGGGTTGCTTGGGGCGGGCCGCCGAGCAGGCCCGTCAGACGCCAACGCGCGCGTGATAGTTCTCGGCCTGGTTTGGTGCGTTATGTGATAGACGGAACCGCAGCCGCGGCACCGGCACCATAGCCGGCGGGCTTAACGCAAAGCCCTTCTCGTCATGGCTGGACATTTATATAGCGTCTGCCTTTGGAAATTTCAATGCCTCGCGTGATTTTCTCGACCGACATTTTTTCAGGAGCGCCCGAAAACCCGCACGACCCGAAGCGCCTTCTACGCATCGCAGGGCAAGAATCAGAAGATTTGGAGGCTGTCATGTTGAGCACAGGAAACAGGCCCACCCGCCCGCTGGCGTTAGTTATTCAGGTGACGCTGCTGACTCTGATCTGCCTCTGCCCGGCGCACGGGCAGACGCAACCTACTCTGAAAAAAGATGTCAGAGTGTACGTCAGCGTGATGGACCCCAAAACGGTCGCCGACGTTTTCGGGAGGAGAATCGGAGACCGCTTCGTGGCGATTCAGGTGACGATTACGAATCGGAGTAAGGACTTCCAACTCCTCATCCACGACGTTTCTCTTAACCTCAAGAAGATATACCCGCCCGGCTCGCCTAACGTCCCGCAAGACGTAAAAGCGGCGATAGAGTGCGAGCGGGTGAAGAGTAAAACCATGAGCGAGCGGGCTGCGAGAGAGGCGTGCGGCAACTACACCTTCGAGTTATCTTCCGAGGAGTTGTCGCTTGTGCGCGGCGTCGCGGAGAAGGGGCAAGGGCAAGACCCCCGGAACAAGATTCTGCGCCTCTTCCGCGGCGTGGGGACGGTCGCCGCGGGTCTGATCGGCGTCGCCTCTTTCGGGCCGTCATACCCTGATGCCGTGGCCGTCTTCAACGGCCCGGTCATCTCGGCCTACATGGATGTCTTCCCCGACTACACCATCAACCAACTCAACCGCCTCAACGATTCGGCCTACAAATCAAACACCCTCGTCCCGAAACAGCAGGCGAAGGTGATGGTCGCCTTCATCCCCCAAGCCATCTTCATGGACGAGGCGCAGAGGAAACTCTTTAAGAAGGACCCGCTCAAACTCGAGGAGAATCAGATCGACTTCCGTAGGGCCGAGGCGCTCATCGACGGCGCTTTCATCACCGAGGTGGAGGACATGCCGCCGACGGCCTCCGGCGTCCAGATCGAACAGGGGGAACTCGAAAAGTTCCAGAGCGACGCGCCCGAAGTCAGAGGCTCCGTCGTCGGCAGGCTCCTGACGGGCGCGAAGATTAGCCTCGTGAACTCGGTGCCCGAGGGCGCGACCGTCGAAGTCGAAGGGACGCCCGCCGACAACCGGCTCGACTTCGTCATCAAGGCCACGAAGCCGATCCCGCCCGGCACGCCCCTCACCTTCGAGGTCTCGAACGCGCAGGGCGTCCAGACCATCACGCGCCCCATGCTCTACACGCCGAAGCTGCCGACGCTCACGGGCGTCGAGCCTGACCCGGCGCAGGGCGAAGCCGGCTCGGAGGTGACGCTCACACTGAAGGGTTCGAACTTCCTCCCTAACACGGACGCGGTTCCCCGCGCCACGCGCGTCATCCCGCAGCCCGGCAGCGGGGTGCGCGTGGTGTCCGTGGACGTGACCAGCGGGACATCGTTGGACGTGACCCTCTCCGTCAGCGCCAACGCGCCGCGCGCGGCGAGCAAGCTGCGCGTGGCGAACGCGGCGGGGCAGAGCGCACAGCCGGTGACCTTCACCGTCACCGCCCCGTCGAACCAATGAGCCGTTGAAAGGCAGAACGCCTGTAGAGGAAGGCTATGACTACCGCAGACAGAAACGTCCACAGCGAAGACGACAGGGCCGGCAGCAGCCGCGGTGATGACGATGACCGCGCCGGCTCTGAACGTAACCGGGACGAGGGCGACGACCGCACCGGCTCGGAGTTCAGCCGCGGGGAAGATGACCGCGCCGGCTCGGAGTTCGATGACGACGACCGCGCGGGGCCGGAGATAGACGATGACGACCGGGCCGGGCCGGAGAGAGATGATGACGACGACCGCGCCGGGTAGGGGCATCGCAGGAGAAACTGAGACGACGCCTGGCGCGGCCTCACGCCGCGCGGCAGCAACCGCTCTGTTCGGCCCGTAGAAGTCGGAAAGGAGTGACACCCATGAGAAACATCGGCAGGAAAATTTCGGGGGCGCTGTTGGCGTTGTGGCTGTGCGGGTGCGCTGCCGCCTCGGCGCAGGTGCCCGCGTGAGGTCTGCGGCCAGGCGTCGCCGCTGAAGCCAGACGGCATCGCCGTCTCGCCGCGTCACAATGTCCTCCCCCCGCCGGCGAGGGCCTCTCCCCCGCCGGCCCCTTTTTGGCCTCGCACCAACGCCCGCGCATCCTCGCTCCGGGCCGACTAAAGGAGAGAAAACGATGGAACTGCCCAACGTCGTAATCGACCTGTCACACCACAACACCGTGACGAGCTTCCAGCAGGTGAAAGACGCCGGAATCCTGGGGGTCATTCACAAGGCGACGGAGGGAACGAGCTTCGTCGATCCTCGCTATACGGAGCGCCGCACGGCTGCGCTGGCCGTAGGGCTTTTCTGGGGGGCCTACCATTTCGGCACGGGCGGCCGCCCCGAAGCGCAAGCGGATCATTTCCTCGAAGTCGTGGCCCCCGGCCCGACCGATCTACTGGCTCTCGATTTCGAGCATAACCCGAACGGGCCGACGATGACCCTGGCCGAGGCCGAAGCTTTCGTGACGAGGATCAACGATCAGACCGGGCGCTTTCCGGGTCTTTATTCAAACGAGAGCTTCCTCAATCAACATCTGGGGAATAACACCGGCACGATTCTCAAAGAGTGCTTTTTGTGGATCGCCAAGTTCTCGAACGAGTTGCCCAAGATTCCCCCCGCCTTCAAGAGGTTCACCCTCTTACAATATACGGACGGAGTTCACGGCCCGACGCCCCACACAGTGCCCGGTGTAGGGCCTTGCGACCGGGACAAATTCAACGGCGACGAGAACGGCGTGAGGCGGCTCTTCGGACAACCTTAAGCTAAGGCTCGACGCGACGAGTTGTCCTCGCCGCCTCACGTCCGCCTACGCTCGTGCAGGGACGCGCGCGCAAGCGCCGTCGAGCACGATTCTAAAGGAGCGCCCCGGCTGATCAGAAGACCAGCCGGGGCGCTGAGCTATCTTCCCATTCTCCTGACTTAGCTTATAAGTTGGCGGCGTTCTGCACCACAAGTTGGCGGAGAGTTGCCGGGAACCCCGAACATTTTACGGCTTGAGTCAAAGTCGATCTGAGGAGGGAAGCGAAGCGGAGGCTAGGGCTATTGTAGGCTGGCGGCCTTTCCGAGGGTGAATGTCTCCTCGCGAGATAATCCTGGTAGCATAAGTCTTCCGCTTCGGAAGACTTATGGGAATAAGGACAAAAATCTAAAATCAAAAATGGTGGTCGTGGCGGAGGCGTGTGGGAATCGAACCCACCCGCGCCTGCTCTCACAGGCGCGCAGACGGTTTTGAAGACCGCGCCGCTCACCAGAACGGATGCGCCTCCACTTCGTTCAGCGGGTGCGTCAAACCCTAAGTGCCGGACGCGCCGACTGTCAAGCCCCGGCGTCCTTATCCGCGGGGCCGCTCGGCGTTGAGCATAAAGCGTGCGCCGCCTCGCCGCCGCGTCGCGGCGAGGTTGACTTAATCTCCCCGTCCGGCGAAATTAGCAACGCTCTCCCGCCACACTGCTTCATTCCCGGCGGAGGCTTCCGTATGAAAAAACTGGCCGTCACAATCCTCTTCCTCGCCGCCGCGTGTGCCGCGGCGCACGCACAGCCCGCCCCGACACCTCAGCCGAAGGCGGACGCGTCCGATGCCTCGGCGAACGCACTTCGGCAGAAGACTTTCGAGAAGACCTGGGAGACCGTGCGCGACAAGTTCTACGACCCGAACTTCAACGGCGTGGACTGGAAGGCCGTGCGCGAGCGTTACGCGCCGCGGGTCGCGTCGGTCAAGTCGGACGCGGAGCTGTACGACCTCCTGAAGGAGATGCTCGCCGAGCTGAAGGTCTCGCACATGGAGATCATCACGCCCGAAGTTCTCAAGCAGTTGAAGATGCCGCCCGTGACGACCGGCTTGGGGCTGAGGAAGGTCGAGGGCCGGCTCGTCGTCATGCGCGTCCTGCCCGGCTCGTCCGCCGAGCGCGCGGGCGTCCGCCCCGGCTTCGCGGTCTCGAAGATAGACGGCGCGGAGTTGAAGGATCTGGACGACGCGCTCGTCCATCTGCACGGCGCGCCCGGCACGAAGGTCGCCGTCACCTTCCTCGTCGAGCGCGACGAGGCGCGCGAGATAACGCTCGAACGGACGGCGCTCGGCCCCGGCGAGATCGAGCGGACTGACTTCGGCCACGGCATCTCGCTCTACTCGCTCTTCGACGCGCGGCGGCTCGAAGGCGGCATCGGCTACATCAGCTTCACGCAGTTCATCCCCGCGCTCGACAAGAAGATCGGCGAGGCGCTCGACTCCATGCAGGACGCGCCCGGCCTCATCCTCGACCTGCGCGGCAACGGCGGCGGCGAGGACACAGTCGCCATCCGACTCGCCGGCCACCTCTTCGACAAGCCGACGCAGCTCATGATCACGCGCACGCGCAAGGGCGACGACCTCTACTACCGCACGCGCCCCTCGAAGTCGCCGTACCTCGGCCCCGTCGTCATACTCGTCGATGGCGGGAGCGGCTCGGCGAGCGAGCAGTTGACCGCGGGCCTGCAAGAGGCGGGTCGCGCCTACGTCATCGGCACGCGCACCGAAGGCGACGACATGGACGCAGACCTCGCACAGCTTCCGACCGGCGCATACCTCGTCTACGCGGCGGGCCAGCCGCGCACGCCGAAGGGCGTCGTCATCGAGGGCCGAGGCGTCCGTCCCGATCTTGAGGTAAACTTGACGCGCGCCGGGCTGCTCGGCGGCGACGACGCGCAGTTGGGCGCGGCGATTCAATACATCAAGAACCATCAGACGACAAAAGGAACTCACTGAAGATGGCAGAGACGAAAGCGAGGGCACAGGACGCGGCAGAGAAGGCTCAGGGCGAAGCCGCGGGCGACGACGCGCGCGAACTCGTCCGCTACGAGGCGCGCGAAGGCGTCGCGCTCGTCACGCTCAACGACCCGCCCGCGAACACTTACTCCTACGAGATGATGCGCCAGCTCGACCGAGCGATCCTCGAAGCGCGCATGGACGAGTCGGTGCACGTCGTCGTCCTCACCGGCACGGGCGAGAAGTTCTTCTGCGCGGGCGCGAACATCCGCATGCTTTCGGAAGTCACGCCGACCTTCAAATACTTCTTCTGCCTCCACGCCAACGAGACGCTCTCGCGCCTTGAGCAGACGCCGAAGCTCGTCATCGCGGCTGTCAACGGCCACTGCGTCGGCGGCGGCCTCGAAGTCGCTTTGGCCGCAGACCTCCGCGTCGCGCGCCGCGGCGCGGGCAAGATGGGGCTGCCCGAAGTGAGCCTCGGAGTTCTGCCCGGCACAGGCGGCACGCAAAGGCTCGCGCGCGCCGTCGGCAAGTCGCGCGCCATTGAGCTGATGGCTTCGGGCGAGCTGTTCGACTTCGAGCGCGCCGCCGAACTCGGCCTCGTCAACCGCCTCTTCGACGCCGACACGGCCTCGTCCTTCCTCGAACAGGCTCTGACTTACGCGCGGCAGTTCACAGCGCCCGGCAAGGCCGCGCTCGCCGTCGGGCGAATCAAGCGCGCCGTCCAGACCGGCGCGGAAATCCCCTTCGAGTCGGCGCTCGCGTTGGAGCGCGAACTCCAGCAGCAGCTCTTCCAGTCCGAAGACGCGCGCGAGGGCCTCGCGGCCTACGTCGAGAAGCGCAAGCCTGAATTTAAGGGTAAATAGTGAATGGTAAATGGTGAATGGCGCTTGTGCGTTTGCTCAAGCCGTGCGGCAACAGCTCAAGCCTTTCACCATTCAACGACTATTCACCATTTACCATTGACCATTCACCAACAGCCATGTACGAAAACATCAACGTCGAATTCGACGCGGGCGTCGCCACGATCACGCTGAACCGGCCCGAAAAGCTGAACGCGCTGGCCGGCCACATGCGGCGCGACCTGGCAGAAGCTCTGGAGCACGCTTCGAGCGACCCGGAGGTGCGCGCCGTTGTCCTGACGGGCGCGGGCCGCGCTTTCTGCACGGGCGCGGACGTGGGCTACATGGGCGAACTGATGGAGCGCGAAGACGTGGAGGAGTTCACGCGTCTGCTCGGCGCGGGCCGCCGCGTGCTGACGGCCGTTAGGCAGATGCTCAAGCCCGTCGTGGCCGCGGTGAACGGCCCGGCCTACGGCGCGGGCTTCAACCTCGTGCTCGCGTCAGACATCCGCCTGGCGGCGGAGTCGGCGACCTTCAGCCAATCGTTCGTCAAGGTCGGATTGCACCCGGACTGGGGCGGCTCCTACTTCCTGCCGCGCGCAGTCCCCTCGAACGTCGCCTGCGAGATGTTCTTCCTCGGCGACGCGCTTGATGCGCGGCGCGCGCTCGAACTCGGACTCGTCAACCGCGTCGTCGCCGACACGGAGCTTGCCGCCGAGACGCGCCGCCTGGCCGAGCGACTGCGCGACGCGCCGCCGGCTGCGGTCGCCGCCTCGAAGCGCGCCGTCTACATGAGCGAGCATGAGAGCCTGGAACGGATGCTCCAGTACGAGACAGAGGCGCAGCTCCAGTGCTTCCAGTCGCGCGAGGCGCGCGAGCGCGTCCGCGCCTTCCTCGAACGGCGCTCGCCTCGAACTGGCAGGCATGACTAAGGGAAGAAAAATAACAGGGATGGACATGATAAGAAATTTTAGATTTCCGATTTTCGATTTGCGATTGACGGGCGGCGGCTCTCAAATCGGAAATCAAAAATCCCAAATCAAAAATCCTGCCCATCCTGTCTATCCTTGTTTGAATTGGTGAGACGGCAAAGCGCGGGCCGGGGTGAGCTGCGCGCCTGCGATTCCAGATGAAACTTGCCGAGAAGACGGCCTTCGTGACGGGCGGCGGGCGCGGCATCGGTCGCGCGATTGCCGTCGCGTTCGCGCGCGAGGGCGCGCGGGTCTTCGTCGTCGCGCGCACGGCTGGTGAAGTCGAGCGCGTCGCCGCGGAGGTTCGAGAGGAGTGCGGCGGGCAGTCGGCTTCGCACGGCGTCTGCGACGTGGCCGACCCGCGCTCGGTCGCGCGCGCGTTTGAAGAGGCGCGGGCCTTCTTCGGTCGCGGCGCGGACGTGCTCGTCAACAACGCCGGCGTCGCCGAGAGCGCGAAGCTCACGGAGACGCCCGACGAGTTCTGGCAGCGCCACCTCGCCGTCAACCTTTCGGGCACGTTCTACTGCATGCGCGCGGCGCTCCCCTCGATGGTCGAGCGCAGATGGGGGCGCGTCATCAACATCGCTTCAATCGCGGGCAAGACCGGCGCGCCTTACATCTCCGCCTACTCGGCCTCGAAGCACGGCGTGCTCGGCCTGACGCGCTGCGCCGCCATCGAGGTCGCTCGGAAGGGCGTGACGGTCAACGCCGTCTGCCCCGGCTACGTGGACACTCTGATGACCGAGCGTGCCGTCGAGAACATCGTGGCGAAGACGGGACTCGGCGAGGCAGAGGCGCTCTCGGCTCTCGAACACATGAGTTCGCAGAACCGCCTCATCACGCCCGAAGAGGTCGCGGCGCTGGCGCTCCTGCTCGCCTCCGACGAAGGCCGCGGCATCACGGGCCAGGCCATCAACGTTGACGGCGGAACAGTTCTTTTTTAAGTAGACAGTAGGCGCTCCGCGCCGCGTACGTCGGCGCTGACACCGCTGGCCCTCGACGGCGAAGAGTCTTCTACTGACTACTGGCTACTGTCTACTGGCTACCGGGCTGCCATGTCTTTCAAACGCATCAACCCCGAATCGCTCGGTCGCCCGCGCGGCTACACGAACGGGCTTGTGACGACGCCGGGCGCGCGTCTGCTGTTCGTCGCGGGCCAGGTC
>JALZHC010000531.1 GCA_030914105.1 Acidobacteriota bacterium | reverse complement strand
TCGATGCCAGTGGAGGGGATCAAGGTGAAACACGTAGGACGTTCCTTCGCAGCGACGTTCGTCTCTCTGCTATCGCTGCTCGCCCTCGTGTGCGCGTTCGTCCCGGTCGGCCCACGGGCCAGGGCCGGGATCAAGCTCGTGCGCGCGGGAGGCGACGCCTCGCGGCGGCAGGAGGAGACGGCGGAAAAAATCTCTCCCGACTTACTGGAGCTGGCGCGCGACCCCGCCGCGCAAGACCGGCGCGTGCGCGTCATCCTCCAGACCGGAGACGGCGCGGGCGCGCAGCTCGAAGCGCTGCTCAGCCGCCGCGACGTGCGGACGCGCGGCGAGATGGCGTCGCTGGGCGCGCGCGTCGTAGAGCTTCCGGCCCGGCTCGTCGAGCAGTTGTCGGCGCGCGCGGGCGTGAGGTTCGTCTCGCTCGACCGCGAGACCATCTCGTTCGGCCACGTCTCTCTGACGACCGGCACCGACGCCGTGCGCAACGCCAGCGCCGACTCGTTCCGCGGCAACCCGGTCATCGGCCTGAGCGGCCAGGTGCTCGACGGCACAGGCATCGGCGTCGCCGTCCTCGACTCCGGCATTGACACGGGCCACATAGCCTTCCGCGACGATCACGGCGGCGGCCTGCGCGTCGTCAAGAGCGTTGACTTCACGGGCGAGGGGCGCACGGACGACCCCTACGGCCACGGCACGCACGTCGCCTCAATCGCCGCCGGCAACGGGCGCGTCTCGCGCGGCAACTACATCGGCATCGCGCCCAACGCCAACGTCATCAACCTGCGCGTGCTCGGCGCGCAAGGCACGGGGCGCGTCTCCTCCATCCTGGCCGCGCTCAACTGGGTGCTCGCCAACCGCACGCTCTACAACATCCGCGTCGTCAACATGAGCCTCGGCACGCCGGCCGTCGAGTCGTACAAAGACGACCCGGTCTGCCAGGCTGTGCGCAAGCTCGTTGACGCCGGAGTCGTCGTCGTCGCCGCCGCGGGCAACCTCGGCAAGGACGCGGCGAGCAATAAGCTCTACGGCATGATTCACTCGCCGGGCGACGAGCCTTCGGCCATCACGGTCGGCGCGGCCAACACCTTCGGCACCGACGCCAGAGGCGACGACGGCGTGACGACTTACTCTTCGCGCGGCCCAACGCGCGGAGGCCGGACTGACGCGCTCGGCGTCAAGCATCACGACAACCTCGTCAAGCCCGACCTCGTCGCGCCCGGCAACAAGATCGTTGACGCCGCCGCCGAAGACAACTACCTGATTACCACCTACCCGTCGCTCGACGCGGGCGTGAGCGGAGACGACAAGCGGCGGATGATGTACCTGAACGGCACCTCGATGGCGACGCCCGTGGTGGCGGGCACGGCGGCCCTGATGCTTCAGGCCAACCCTTCACTCACGCCGAACCTCGTCAAGGCGATTCTGATGTACACGGCGCAGCCGCTCGCGGGCTTCAACATGTTGGAGCAGGGCGCGGGCGAGTTGAACGTCGAGGGCGCGATTCGTCTGGCGAAGCTCGTCCGCACAGACCTCTCCTCCCTGACGCCGCTCGGCGCGCCGCTTTTGACCACTCCGCTCCTGCCCCAGCCGCAGACGACCATCGCCGGCTACACCTTCAACTGGTCGCAGGGGCTAATCCTCAAGTACGGCTACGCGACGGGCAGCAGCCTGATCACGTCCTACCAGAAAATCTACGGCCTCGGCGTGATGGTCACCGACGGCGTAATGGTGACGGACGGCGTGATGGTCACAGACCGGACGATGCTCTCGGACGGCGTGATGGTCACCGACTGCGTCACCGTGAGCGACGGGAGCGTCATGGGGAGCGGGCCGGTCTACACAAGCTCCGGCGTGCTCGTCACAGACCAGACCTTCGCCAGCGACGGCGTGATGGTCACAGACTGCACGGTCGGCGCGGACTCGTGCGTGCAGGCGATGTCGGCGACGGCCAAGGGCGACCCCGCGCCCACGATGCCGCTCGTCCCGGACTTGGGCGACGGCCCTTAGAGACGCGCTCGCGCCGCGCCGACGGCAAGGGTCGGCCCAGGTTGACGCACGAAGGCCTCGCTGCTTGAGTGTCCCAAGGTTATGCCCCGATAAGGAGTGAAGCTGATGCATCAGTTCACTGAGACGAAGAAGGTGGCCGCCGCGCCGGAGCGGCACGCCGAGCCGTCCTTTCTGGTTCACCCCCTGACCGAAGCCCACAGCGAGGCCGAAGTCCTCGCCTTCCTCGCCGAGCGCCCCGTCCGCACGGTCGTCATGGCGGGCCTCGTGCGCGACAACGGCCTGGAGAGTCCCTTCAACCGCGGCACGTTCTACGCCTGCCGCGACTCGGCGGGACGCCTCGAAGGCGTCGCGCTCATCGGTCACGCCATGTTTCTTGAGGCGCGCACCGAAGGCGCGCTCGCGGCCTTCGCCGGGCTGGCGCAGAAGGAGACGAACGCGCACATGATCCTCGGCGAGCAGGGACTCGTGCGCCGCTTCTGGAAGTACTACGCGCCCGAAGGCCAGAAGCCGCGCATCTTCTGCCGCGAGCTTCTCTTCGAGCAGCGCTGGCCCATCTCGGCCTGCGAACCCATAGCCGGCTTGCGGCGTGCGACGCTCGACGACCTCGCGCTCGTCATGCCGGTGCACGCCGCGATGGCGTTCGAGGAGAGCGGCGTCAACCCGCTCGAAGTAGACCCGCACGGCTTCCGACTGCGCTGCGCCCGCCGCATCGAGCACGGGCGCGTGTGGGTTCTGGTCGAGGCGGGTCGGCTCGTCTTCAAGGCCGACGTGGCCTCGGAGACGCCGGAGTGCACATACGTCGAAGGCGTCTACGTCGAGCCTTCGAGTCGGCAGCAGGGCCACGGGATGCGCTGCCTTTCGCAGCTTGGCTGGGAGCTTCTCGGTCGCAGCGCCTCGGTCTGCGCGCTCGTCAACGAGCAGAACCTCGTCGCGCAGGCGCTCTTCATGAAGGGCGGCTACAAGCTGCGCGGCTACTACGACACGATCTTTCTGGAGCGCAAGTCGGGGAGGGCAGCGAATGAATAAGCAGCGCTTCGTCAGGCCGTACATGTGGCTCTTCGTCGCCGCCGGCGCGTGCGTGGTGCTCTACTCGGCGGCGCACCTGCCGCTCGCTCGCCTCGACCTGCGGCTCGTGCCTCTGGTCGCCGTGCTCCTCGTCGTCTCGCGCTTCCACATCCCGATCCCGCGCACGAGCGGCGTCATCACCTTCTCCGACATGTTCATCTTCGTCGCCGCGCTGCTCTACGGCGGCGAGGTGGCGGTGCTTCTGGCCGCGGCGGAGAACTTCGCCGGCTCGCGACTCGGCCGGCGACCCTTCAGCATGTTCACGAGCCTCTTCAACGCGGCGAACATGGCCTGCTCGACGCTCGTCACGGTCTGGGTGATACAACTGCTCTTCGGGCCGGTGAGCGAGCTGACGCAGGGCGACTTCTCGGCCCGCTTCGTCGCCGCGCTCTGCGTGATGGGACTCGTCCAGTATGTCGCCAACTCGGCCATCGCCGCGGTGCACACCTCCTTGAAGGCCGACGAGCCGCTGTGGGTCACCTGGCGCAACAAGTACCTCTGGACTTCGATCACCTACTTCGCGGGCGCTTCCGCCGCAGGCATCACCGTCAAGCTCGCCTCGGTCGCCGGCTTCTACGCGCTCGTCGCCGCCGCGCCCATCGTCGCCATCGCCTACGTGACCTACCGCACCTACCTCGAAAACATCGAGGCGATGGCCGAAGCCGCCAAGGCCGAAGCCGAAGCCGAAGCGCGCGCCGGCGCGGCAGCGCAACAGGCCGAGCAGGCCCGCCGCCACGTCGAAGAACTCTCG
>JALZHC010000530.1 GCA_030914105.1 Acidobacteriota bacterium | reverse complement strand
TACGAGGGGAGTTCCATCCGCCGCCTCTGGCGCGACGTGCGCGCGGCGCTGGAGAGCGAAAAGGTCGCCGTCGGAGAGGATTCTCAAACCGTCGTTGACAACTCTTCGGTAGACCCGAAGGCTTCGGTGAAAACTCAGTTCGGGCGAAACGAGATGAGCCTGACGCCGGAAGCGCCCCGCGCGACTGTAGACCTGCCCGTGCTCGTCGCCACGACCTACTCGCCGGACTGGCGCGCGCGCGAGGGCAGACAGGTCTATGCGGCCACGCCCTTCTTCATGCTCACCTTCGCGCGCGGCCCCGTGCATCTTGTTTACTCGCGGAGCACGCTCGACCGCGCGGGGCTTTGGACGTCGGGCCTCGCGCTGCTCGCGCTCTGCTGCTTCGCCTTCATCCCGCGGCGCGAATCAAGCCGCGACGCAGGCCGGGAGAAGGCCGATGCTTTAAGGCGCACGCGCCGCGCCGGCGAACTCGCAGACGAAAGGATTGTGTCGTGAAAGAGTATTCGACGAGCGCCGCGTCGTCGGTCGGTGAATCACTGCAACCCGTCGCCGAGACTTTCGGGCGCGGCGCAGAGCGCCTCGGCGAGCTGCACTTATCCGTGCGACGCTTACTCGTCTTCGTCCTGATGTCGGTCGTCTTCGTGCTGGCGGCGCGGCCCTTGAGCGACCCGGATTTCTGGTGGCACCTGCGCGCGGGCAAACTCATCTGGGAGACGCGCGCCGTGCCGCACGCCGACGTTTTCTCGGCGACCTTCGCGGGGCGCGAGTGGGTCGCGCACGAGTGGCTGTCGGAAGCTTTGATCTATCTGGTTCATCAGTCGCTCGGCTACGCGGGGCTTGTGGTCTGCTTCGCGTTCGTCATCTCGGCGGCGATGTGGATCGCGTACAGGCGTTGCGCCGCGGCGGCGAAGCACCCATACGTCGCGGGCTTCGCGCTGCTGCTGGGCGCGCTCACCGCTTCGCCGACGTGGGGCGCGCGCCCGCAGATGTTCTCGTTCCTCTTCGCCTCGGTCTTCCTCGCGTTGCTCGACGGCTACGCGGCGGGGAGGAGCCGGCGCGCGGTCTTCTGGCTCGTGCCGCTCACGGCGCTGTGGGCGAACATGCACGCGGGCTTCGCGCTCGGCCTGGCCCTCGTCGCGCTGACGGTCGTCGGCCTCGCACTCGACTCGTGGTTGAGTGACGGCGCGAAGACGCGAAGGATTGAGGGCGACGTTGAAGAGGTTGGTGATGAAGGCCGTGGTATCGGAAGCGACGCGGGAAGATCGTTTGACGGAAGTGACGTGCGGAGCCTGGGACGCGCGGTTGACGGGCAGTCTTTGTGGCGGCGCGTGCGCACGCTCGTCTTCGTCTTCGCGGGGTGTGTGCTGGCCGTCGCGCTCAACCCGAACGGCGTGCGTCTGTACCTCTACCCGTTCGAGACGCTGACCTCGCGCGCGATGATGAAGTATATCAACGAGTGGTTCTCGCCGGACTTTCACGAGCTGATGTTCCAGCCGCTCGCCGTCCTTCTGTTCGCGACCTTCGCGGCGATGATTCTGTCGCGCGCGCGCGTGCGGCCTTCGAGCCTTCTGCTTCTGGCGGCGACGGGTTACATGGCGCTGCGTTCGGGACGCAACGTGCCGTTCTTCGCGCTCGCGGCGATGCCTCTGCTCGCGGAGCACGCGTGGAAGTGGCTCACGCGGCAGAGTTGGGGCGCGTGGCTCGCGAGACCGGAGAGAGGCGAGGCGTCGGGCGCGGCTTTGAAGGCGGCGCTGAACGTCTTGCTCTTCGTCGTCGCGCCGTCGGCGCTCGTGCTCTTGCGCGTCGGGCAGGTGGCGGCGCGACAGCCTGCGGACGAGGCGCGGAACTACCCCGTCGCCGCGGTCGCCTTCATGCGTGAGAACCGTCTGCCGCAGCCGGTCTTTAACGAGTACGGCTGGGGCGGATACATGATCTGGAATCTGTACCCGGACTATCGCGTCTACATTGACGGGCGCGCCGACGTTTACGGCGACGAATACCTGGAAGAGTTCCTGCGCACGCACGGCGGCGTCGGCGACTGGCGCGCGCCGCTCGAACGCGAGCGAGTGCGCACGGTCTTCGTCAGCCCCGAAGCGCCGCTCGCGAGCCTGCTGCGGCAGGACGACGGTTGGCGCGTGGCCTTCGAGGATAAGCAGGCCGTGATCTTCGTCCGCGATTGAGTGGTGGTGGTTTGTAGATAAGCTCACATCATCCCTGTTTAGAGGCGGGCCGTGGCCGTCGCCTCAAGGAAGTAGAAGCTTGAGCCGGTGGACATGACCCGCCTCTATTTCTATTTTCAGTTGAGCGCATTCAAAGTTTCATTTAACGCAGAGGCGCAGCAGCACGCAGAGGAAGCGCAGAGGCTTGAGTGGTCATCAGTCTCAGCGCCCCCTCTGCGAACTCTGCGCCTCTGCGTTGAGCTTCACTTCACGCTCAAGTGACGAGGGCTATAGACGTTCGCGGGTTCCATCCGCTCACCATAATCTTTGACGGTGCTGTTGTCGCCGCCGCGGCTAAGGCGCGTGGGCGCGGCTGACAACCGGCGGCGACAGCAGTTTAAGTCGTTCTCACGTGTCCGGTTAAGTAAGAGTGATTGACGGAGAGCGCGCGACGGTGTGCCTTCGGGTTGTCAACCGGCGGCGACAAGTACGCGCGGCGTCCTTCACGTAAACCGAGCAAAGACGGGCCGAAAAGAGAGGCGCGCGAGTGGCACGGCCTTTGTTAAAGGCAGAGTGTCCACGCGACGCAAAGGCCGTCGGCAGAGTTTGAGCGGAAGGAGAAGTCAGTGATGAAAAAAATGACCGCCAGAATGTTCTTCGCGCTCTCCGCCGTCGCGCTGGCCGCCCCGTTCTTCGCCTTCGCAGTCTTCGTCGGCCTCCGCGCCGTCGAACTGGCGTCGGACGCGCGGCAGAACCTCCTGCTGCTGGCGCTCGCAAGCCTGGCCGCTGCCTTTCAGGTGCTCAACGCGCGCGGCGCGGGCAGTCAGTCAGCAGCAAAAGTGAAATCGGTCGCCGCGAGGCGCACGGACGCGCGTGAGACTTCGGCGCTGCGTCTCGGTCTTTAAACTTTGGGGTGTCCTCCCGCCGCGCTCTTGGGTGAGAAGCGAGGGGGAGAGGGCTTGGCAAGAACAAACCACCTTCGGGTAAAGGAGCAAACGAAACCATGATTAAGAGCTTTCTTCGCGACGAAACCGGCCTCGAGCTTTCCGAGTACGCCGTGGCCGCGGCGCTCATCGCCCTCGCAGTCGTCGGCGTCTTCACGACGCTGGGCGGCAACATCAAGGGCGTCATCAACAACCTCGCCACCAACATCAAGTAGGCGAACAACGTCGCGACAGGCGCGGGCGCGCCCGGCTTCCCCCGCACAGGTGAACGGGCGCGCCTGCTGCCGACGCGAGAACCAACCGGAAGTGAACAGAGAGGGTAACGCAATGATTCAGAACTTCCTCCGCGACGAAAGCGGACTGGAGCTTTCCGAGTATGCGGTGGCCGCGGCGCTGATTGCGCTCGCGGTCGTCGGCGTCTTCACGACCCTGGGCACGAACATCTCAGGCGTCGTCAATAATCTCGCCACCTTCATCAAGAACTGAGAAATGATCGGCCACCCTGCCATCGTCGCCTTCGCCTTCCTGCTGCCGCTGGCGCTCGTCATCACTTATTACGACGTGCGCTACCGGCGCATCCCGAACACTTTCGTGCTGGCGACTCTGCTGACCGGGCTGGTCGTCAACGCGCTCGGCGGCGGGCCCTGGGGCGCTCTGGCCAGTCTCGGCGGCTGCGCGCTGGCCTTCGGACTGATGTTCGTCCTCCACGTCTTCGGCGCGATGGGCG
>JALZHC010000529.1 GCA_030914105.1 Acidobacteriota bacterium | reverse complement strand
GTTCACGACCGAGCAGGGTCTGCCGAGCGACGACGTTGAGCTTGCCTTTGAAGACCGGGCCGGCCAAATCTGGGTCGGCACCGCCGCCGGCCTCGCACGCCTGAGCGCGGGCACGTTCCAGAGCTTCACGACGCGCGACGGCCTCGCGGCGGGCGGCGTCCAGGCTCTCTTTGAAGACGGCGAAGGCTCTCTCTGGGTCGGCACGACCGGGGGCCTCAGTCGCTTCAGAGACGAAAAGTTCGTGAGCTTCGACGCGGGCGAGCGCGGCGCGAGCGAACGTCCCGCGGGCGTCGGCGTCGGCGCAATCGAGCAAGGCGTTGATGTCATTGGGCAAGGCGTCGACGCCATCGAGCAGGGCGCGGACGGCTGCCTCTGGCTCGGCACGCCCGGCGGCCTCTCCTGTTACCGCGAAGGGCGCTTCAAAAATTATTCCACGCGCGACGGACTGCCGAACGACCGCGTCATCTCTCTGCGCGCAGACAGAGGGGGCGGCCTCTGGGTCGGCACGGCGGGCGGCCTCTGCCGCTTCCGCGAAGGGCGCTTCGAGACGTTCGCCGCGGGCGACGCGCTGGCTGGCGCAATCATCCTCTCCGTCTTCGAGGACGCCGAAGGCTCTCTCTGGGTCGGCACGGAGTCGGGCGGCCTGAGCCAGCTCAAGGAGAAGAAGTTCACGACCTACACGACGAAGGAAGGGCTTTCGAGCGACCTCGTCAAGTCGGTCTACGAAGACCGAAAGGGCAACGTCTGGGTCGGCACATACGGCGGCGGCTTGAACCTCTTGCGGGACGGACGCGTCAAGACCTACACGACCAGAGACGGCCTGCCGAGCAACGTCGTCCTCGCGCTCTTCGACGACGCCGAAGGCTCTCTCTGGGTCGGGACGCCCGACGGCCTCAGCCGCCTGCGCGCGGGCAAGTTCGAAACCTACACGACCGCCGACGGCCTGCCCAACGATTTCGTCCGCTCGATCTACGCCGACGCCGAAGGCTCTCTCTGGGTGGGCACGCGCGGCGGGCTGGCGCGTCTGAAGGGCGGAGAGTTCGAGAGCTACACGACCGCCGACGGCCTGCCCAACAACTTCGTCGGCACAATCTACGAGGACGCGCGCGGCCAACTCTGGGTCGGCACGCTCGGCGGCCTCGGCCGCTTCGCCGAAGGGAAGTTCAAGAGCTATACGACGAAAGACGGACTGTCCGACAACGTCGTCATCTCGGTCTACGGCGACCGCGAGGGCCGTCTGTGGATTGGAACCAATGGTGCGGGCCTGAACCTGCTCGAAGGCGGCAAGTTCACTTCATTCACGACGCGCGACGGACTGCCGAACGACGTGATCTACCGCATCCTCGAAGACGGGCGCGGGCGTCTGTGGATGAGCTGCAACAAGGGCATCTTCAGCCTGTCGAAGGACGAGCTTGAAGAGTTCGCCGCGGGGCGCACTCATTCTCTAAGCCCGGTCGTCTACGGCACCGCCGACGGCATGACGACGCGCGAGTGCAGCGGCGGCGGACACCCTTCGGGCTGGCGCGGCGCAGACGGTCGCCTTTGGTTCTCGACCATCAAGGGCGTGGCGACGATTGACCCCGAACGTCTCGCGCCGAACGAGCAGCCGCCGCCCACAGCCGTCGAGCAGTTCCGCGTTGACGGCGAGCCTGTGGCCGCCGCGCCCGGCCTTGAGCTTGCGCCCGGCAAGACCCGCTTCGATTTCTACTACGCGGGCCTCAGCTTCGTCGCGCCGGAGAAGGTTCGTTACAAGTATCGCCTCATCGGCTTCGACCGTGACTGGGTTGACGGCGGCGACCGGCGCGTCGCCTACTACACGAACCTCGGCCCCGGCGACTACCGCTTCGAGGTCATCGCCTCGAACAACGACGGCGTCTGGAGCCGCGCGCCCGCCGCCGTCTCGTTCAGACTGAAGCCGCACTTCTACCGCACCGCCTGGTTCTACGCGCTCTGCGCCCTCGGCCTCTGCCTGCTCGCCTGGCAGCTCTACGCCCTGCGTCTCAGGCAGGTGAGAGCGCGCTTCAGTGCCGTGCTTCAGGAGCGCAACCGCATCGCGCGAGAGATTCACGACAACCTCGCGCAGGAGATTCTCGGCGTCTCCGTCCAGCTTGAGATCGTCGCGCGGCTGATGCCGAAGTCAACGGAAGCGGCCCGGACTCACCTCGACCGCGCTCGCTCTCTCGTCCGCAGCAGCATCGCGGAGGCGCGACGCTACGTCTGGGACTTGCGCTCGCAGTCGCTCGAAGAGCGCGACCTGCCCGCAGCGCTCGCCGAGATGACGCGCCGTCTCACGGCCGGGAGCGACGTGCAGACGCAGTTCCAGGTCGGCGGCACGTTCCGCCCGCTCCCGCCGCAGGTCGAGAACAACCTCCTGCGCATCGGGCAGGAGGCCGTCAACAACGCCGTGCGCCACGCGCAGGCGCGCACCATTACTGTTAACCTCGACTTCGACGCGCGCACTGTCCGGCTCAGCGTCAGAGACGACGGGCGCGGCTTCGACCAGCCGAGCGCGTCGAACGGCTCGAACGGCCACTTCGGTCTCATCAGCATGCGCGAGCGCGCCGAAGAGATGGGCGGAAGCGTCCGCATCAACAGCCGCGCCGGCGAAGGCAGCGAGGTCCTGGTGAGCGTGCCGATTGAGGCTTAAACGAAAGAGGAAGCGACGTGAGCAGTGAGAGCATACGCATCGTCGTGGTTGACGACCAGGCCGTCGTGCGGCAGGGCTTCGTCTCTTTGATTAACACGGTGCCGGGCATGACGGTCGTCGCCGAAGGCACGAACGGCAGGCAGGCCGTCGAGCTTTACCGTCAGCACAGGCCGGACGTGGTTTTGATGGACTTGCGCATGCCGGAGGTGGGCGGCGTCGAGGCCATCACGACAATCCGGCGCGAGTTCCCCACGGCGCGCGTCATCGTGCTGACGACCTACGACGGCGACGAAGACATCTACCGCTCTCTGCAAGCCGGCGCGCAAGGGTATCTTCTGAAGGACATGTTCTTCGAGGAGTTGGAGGACGCCATCCGAACGGTGCACGCGGGGGGCCGCAGGATTCCGGGCGTGGTGGCCGAGCGTCTGGCGGGGCGCGTCGGGACTTCGGACTTGACGGGCAGGGAGCTTGAGGTCTTGCGCGAGATCGTCGGCGGCAAGAGCAACAAAGAGATTGCCGCCGCGCTCGACATCAGCGAGGCCACAGTCAAGAGCCACGTCAACAACATCCTCAGCAAGCTCGGCGTCACAGACCGCACGCAGGCCGCCACCACGGCCCTCCAGCGCGGCCTCGTCCACCTGCCCTGAGCCGCGCGTGTTGAGGCTGCCGCGATGCCGGGTCAAACCGCCGCCCGCCGTAGTCCAACTAAAGTTGGATGCGATGCCCCAACTTCTGCCTCATGACAGGCGCGCCGGGCCGGGTGTAAGCTGCGCACGCTAGTTGAGACACCCGGCCCAGGGTGATGTGAGCCAGGGGTTACCTACCCTAACTTTGTTGCAAACCGAACCGACCTCTGGCGCACAAGTTATCATCCCCATTCCTGGGCCGGGCCTTCCTTTTTTTAAGCGCCTCTACTTCAGACAAGCACACACAGTCTGACACTCCGGACTCACGCGCCGCCGAGGCCGCCGCCTGACTTCAGCGACGCATCGCGACCCCGCGCCGGCAGAAAGTCAGTGGGCCGAGTCGGCGGCCTCCACCGTCCTGTTCCGGCCGGCGTGGCATTCGACGCAACGCACGCGTGCGTGCGGGCTGGCCAGGTAGGCCGTGAACTCCGGCTTCATGACGGTGTGGCAGGTCTGGCCGCAGAACTGGACTGATTCGGTGTGCTCGAAGGCGCGGTA
>JALZHC010000528.1 GCA_030914105.1 Acidobacteriota bacterium | reverse complement strand
ATGCTGAGGAGCCTCAGAGACCACTCGACCCCGCCGTGCGGGTCGGTCATGGCCTGCGCGGAGACGGGCGCGCCGGAGATTTCGTGGAGCAGGTAGAGCGCCAGCCCGAAGACGGCGGACGCGAGCAAGGGGAACGCCACCTGCTTTCTGAGCGCGGGACGACTCATAAGGGCAAAGCCTGGAGTCTGAGAGTCCGGAATCGTGAGTCCGGAAGCGGTTTTGACTCCAGACTTCAGACTCCGGACTTAAATGTTTAAGAGGCTCGGAAAGAGCCTCGACGCGATGAAGAGCAGCGACAGCGCCGAGACGACGACGACCGTCAGCCACGAGGCCGCATTATAAACCCGCCCGTTCGCGTGCGCACCCATCAATTCCGTCTTGTTGACGAGGCGCAGGACGGAGATGAGGATGACGGGCAGCAGCAGCCCGTTGATGACCTGCGTGACGAGGAGCACGCTGAAGAGCGGCAGGCCCGGTATCATCGCCACCAGCCCGCCGACGGCGACGAGGAAGGTGAAGATGCCGAGGAAGATCGGGGCCTCGCGGAAAGAGCGCGAGATGCCCTTCTCAAATCCCAGAGCCTCGCTGATGGAGTAGGCCGTCGAGAGCGGCAGAACAGCCGCCGCGAGCATCGAAGCGCCGAAGAGTCCGACGGCGAAGAGCGTCTTCGCGTAAGGGCCGGCGAGCGGCGCAAGCGCCTTCGCCGCCTCGTCCGCCGACTCGATGTGTTTGCCCGTAAGGTTGAGCGTCGCGGCGGTCGCCACGATGATGAAGAAGGCGACCACGACGGAGAAGATCGTGCCCGTCCAAACGTCGAAGCGCGTGAGTGCGTAGTTCTCCTCGGTCACGCCCTTCTCGACGACGGACGATTGCACGAAGACCTGCATGTAGGGCGAGATGGTCGTGCCGATGAGCGCGACGATGGTGAAGAGGTAGCCGGCGTTGAAATGAATTTCGGGGCGGATGAGGCCGCGCGCCACGCCCGTCCAGTCGGGCCGCGCGAGGAAGGCCGAGACGATGTAGCCGAGGAAGACCAGAGACATCACGAGGAAGACGCGCTCGACGCGTCGATACGAACCCTTCACCACGAGCCACCACACGGCGAAGGCCGCGAGCGGCACCGAGACGTAGCGCGGCACGCCGAACAGCTCGGTCGCCGCCGCGATGCCGACGAACTCCGAGACCGTGACGCCGCCGTTGGCGACCAGAAGCGCCAGCATCACCAGAACCGTCCAGCGCACCCCGAACTGCTCGCGGATTAAATCGGAGAGGCCCTTGCCCGTCACCGCGCCCATGCGCGCGCAGGTCTCCTGCACGATGCCGAGGGCGAAGACGAGCGGGATGAGAGTCCAGAGGAGGTGGTAACCGTAGTCGGCTCCGGCGGAGGCGTAGGTGGCGATGCCGCCCGCGTCGTTACCCGCGTTGGCGGCGACCATGCCCGGCCCGATGACGGCGAGGTAGGCGAGAACCCCTCGGCGGCGTGCGACCGCGCGCCGCACGCCGCGACCGCCGCGCCGCAGCAGTCGGCGTCCCGCGTCCCGCACAGTCTCTGCGCGCGTCGAGGCCACTCGGAGGTTCTCCGTCAGTCATAGCCTATAGACGGTACGTATTCATAGAGGTACAAGCGAACTGTTGCTGCGACAGCATTTAAGAAATGGTTGGCGTGAATTTAAATTTAAATTCACGCCAGTTTTTGATGCCATTTCAAAAATCTGTTCATCGTTCCTTGCTCTATAGCCCTAGGAGCGTCAACGGGCAGACCCAATTCCCTCGCCACCTTTTTAGCAAGTTGATGGTGCGACCATGGATAAAGCTGATACTTTAAAATCAAAGCAAACCCGCCAGATAATCTTAGGTTATTAATCCACGATTTAGGCATCATGCGCACAACAAACACAGGCCGAATACCAAGCTTCCGGCAAAGCCTTATTTTGAGTAAAAACTCTTTCTCGTCCATGTAGCGGAGCGTATTCTTTATCTCAACGCCATAAGCTATTCCATCACGCTCGAAAATAAAATCCAAATCATGCTCGCTAACATCCCAAAGGTTATCGCCATATTCACGAGTATTTCGCCCCATCATCAGAAAGCGATTTCGGGCAAACCCTTCCAGTATTAACATCTCAGCATGCAGCCCAAGCGCTGCACCTACAATCGGGTTAGAATATTCATCAACCACTTTGACCAGATTAGAGGCGCTCCTTTTGTAGTAGCGAAAGCTTTTATGCCAAGCCAACCTGATAGGAGCGCCGGTTTTTAGTTTCCGTACCTCACTGAGAATCATCCCTTCAGCTTCAAGCTCACGCATCGCACGATAAGTAATCCAGTGGAAGTATACATCCTCATTAATAACTTCGAGTTGGCGTGAAAAGAATACTTTGTTTCTATTTTGTTCAAAGAACGCTCTCAAAGATTCGCGCGCACTTACCTCTATTGGGTCAACCGGGCGCTCGCCTAAAACATCACCTTCGCTTAAATCCTCATATTCAGACATGACAACCGCTTTAATTCTTATGCGAATACCCTCGGCAGACGCTGCCGCCAGTCCTTCGGAAGTAGATACTCCATCGCGTCGTCAACGGTGACGATGCCGGCGATGTCGCCCTCATCGTCGAGGACTGGAAGGGCGAGGAGGTTGTACTCGGCGATGCGCTCGGCCACTTCGCGCGCCGAATCCTTGGGGCGCGCGTACTGGAACTCGTCGCGCATGACTTCGGAGAGCGGCGCGGCGGGGTCTGCGAGGATGAGGTTGCGCAGGGCGATGACGCCGCAGAGCTTCCAGGAGCCTTCCTCCTCGACGACGTAGAGGTAGTAGATCATGTTCGGCGTCTCGGCCATCTCGCGCAGGCGCGCGAGCGCCTCGCCCGCGGTCAGGTGCTTGGGGAGGACGACGAACTCGGTGGTCATCAACCCGCCGGCCTCGTCGTCTTCGTAAGGGAGAAGCTCCTGCACGTCGGCCTTCTCCTCGTGCTCCATCAGCTCAAGCAGGTCTTCGGCCTTCTCTTCGGGGAGGTCGCCGAGCACGTCCGCCGCCTCGTCGGGCGACATATGTTCGAGGATGTCGGCGGCGCGCTCCTCCTCCATGTCGCCGATGATGCGCGCCTGGTCGTCGGCGTGCATCTCTTCCAGGGTCTCGGCGGCGGTCTCGTCGTCCAGGGCCTCGATGACTTCGGAGCCGTGGTGGCGCGAGAGGGCCTCGGCGAGGCGCGCGATCTCGACGGGGTGGAGGCGCGAGAGCTTGTCCTGCGAGGACTTGAGCCGCACGGTCGCGGCGTTGGTCGCCAGGTAGCCGACGTCGGCCCAGTCGATGACCTCGACGGGGCGCGTCGAGCCGACGAAGCTCTTCGGGGCGAGGCGACGCCAGAGGCCCGCAAGCGTCACGTCCGCGCCGGTAACTCGCCACTCGCCGCCGGCCTCGAAGAGCTGCACGTCGTTGACGCGGACGACGCGCTTGCCGTCCACGTCAATCAACTGCTTGTCGAGCACGTCGCGCACGAGTAAGACTTCGCCTTCGCGCCGCGTGAACTTGCGTAGCCTGAGGTCGTCCGTGTTCAGCCACACGCCGTGTTCGTTGAGCCGCGTGATGTCGGCGCGCGCGAAGAAGATGTCGCGGCGTCGGTGGCGAGCCACGGGGCCGGTCAGGCGATAGCGCGCCACGATGCCCGTCACCGGCGGGTGGTCTTCGCCAAGGCGCACGATCACGTCCTTGATTGTCGCCACCGGGTCGCCCTCGACCTCGCGGACGGGGCGACCGAGCAGTTGCGAGAGGTAGAGCATAAGAGTTTCGCCGTTCGGAAAATTTCGCCGGGGCGATGATAGCACGAGCGGCGCG
>JALZHC010000527.1 GCA_030914105.1 Acidobacteriota bacterium | reverse complement strand
GCGGCGCACTCGTCTGTGCGGCGGGCGTCGCGCTCGTCTGCCGCGCGGGCGTCGCGGAGGGCGCGGGCGTCTGTGAAGACGCGGGCGTCTGTGTCTGCTTCGCGGCGGGAGTCGGGGTCTGCGCCGGGCGTGCGGGAGTTCGAGCGGGAGTCTGCGAAGCCTGCTGCGTAGTCGCGCGGCGCTCGCGCGATTGCGTCTGCGCCGCGCTCGCACCGAGCTGCCGCGCGGGCGTCGCGCACAGCAGGAGGGCGACGATTAAGAGGCTTGGGATGAAGGGCGGCGTTTGCGCGTGCGGGCGGTTCTTCTTTGAAGGCATAGGCGACGAAAGACTCTTCACTCGTGGCGCTCCGGCGGTACTTCGTGACGCTCCGGGGAGATGCTCGCGCCCTCAGTGTGAAGGAAACGGCGCGAATCGGCAAACCGAGCGCCGTGGGAATGTGATGTCGGGTTGCAGGACGGGTAAGGTTAACGTGACTAAGAAACGTGAGTTCGGCGTGAGAGGCGGGAAAGAATTTATCCACGAACTCACACGCGGGCGGCACGAAAGGGACGCGAACCTTCGCCGATTTCTTCGTGCCGCCCGCGTGTGGGTTAGTGGATAAATTTCTCCGAGGCGCTACGGCTTGATGAAGACGGGCGTGCCGGGCGGCACGGCGTCGAAGAGTTCAGTGACCGCCTGGTTGTCCAGCGCGATGCAGCCCCACGTCCAATCCGCCCAGACGCCGCCGCCGTGGATGAAGATTTCGCCGCCGAGCGCAGTGTTCCAGGGCGGGCATCGCCCCGCCCTGACTGCGTTCACGATGCGTCGGTGCTGCGCGCGCGTGATGAGGCCGTCGCGCAGGCCGCGGTCTGCGTCCTCCTCGTTCGGGTAGCTCAGGCCGAGGGAGAGGAAGTAGTTGCTCCACTCGTTCTTCATGCAGATGCGAAACTCGCCTTCGGGCGTCCGCCCGTCGCGCGCCCTCACCTTGTCGCCCTCCGGCGCGAAGCCGAGCGCGACGGGGAAGACGCGCACGACCTCCGTGCCGTCGAAGAGCCTGAGCCGCCGCGCGCCCTTCGTGACGACGACCGACGGGTCTGCCAGCGGCAGCTTCAGAGGGCGCGCGTTCGTCGCCTTCTCATCGGGCGACAGCGGCGCGGCCTTCGGCGGGGGCGGTGCCATTCCGTCCTGCGCGGCGAGCACACCCGCGGGCGCGTGCGCGACTGGCGGCGGCCCTCCCCGCCCGCGCAAGTTCCACGCGAACGTCACGCACGCGAGCAGGACGACGGACACAAACACGAACGCCGCGAGACGGCTGTACTTTCTTCTCATCCAATCTTAGACACGACTCCCTGCGAAGAGTTCCGCGGGAGTGTGTAATGGAAGAGTTCCGCGGGAATGTGCAATGACGGCGTGGGCGCGGCGCGTGTGTGGCGTGCGGCGGGCTAGGTTTTAGCGGAGTCGAAAGACGAGAGCAGCTCTTCGGCGGTGGCGGTGGCCGTGCCGACCTTTGCGACGACCAGACCGGCGGCGTGGTTGGCGAGCATCGCCGCTTCGACCAGCGACGCGCCCGCGGCGAGCGAGGCGGCGAGCGTCGCGATCACCGTGTCGCCCGCGCCCGTCCCGTCGTAGACCTCGCGCGCCGCAGTCGGGACGTAGACCGGAGCGCCGTCGCCTTCGAGCAGCATCATGCCGCGCTCGCCGCGCGTGATGAGAACAGAGCGGCAGCCGAGCGTCGCGCGTATGGCGCGCGCGGCGCGGGCCATGCCCTCGTCCGTGTCGTCTTCGGTGTTCGTCAGCCGCAGCGCCTCGTAGTGGTTCGGCGTGACGAGCGTCGCGGGGCGATAGGAGCCGAAGTTACGAAACTTCGGGTCTATGAGGACGGGCACGCCGGCGACCTCGGCCAGCGGCAGCACTTCGTCGAGCGCAGCAGGCGTCACCGCGCCCTTGTCGTAGTCGGAGACGACGAGCGCGTCGGCCCCGCGCAGAAGTTTTTTGAGCGCCGCGACGACGCGCTCCTCCACGGGGCCGTCCAGGGGCGCGCGGCTCTCGCGGTCGGCGCGCACGACCGTCTGGCTGTGGGCGATGATGCGCGTCTTCAAGGTGGTCGGTCGGCTCACGTCGGTAATCAGGTTCTCGTCGGCGTCGAGCGCGCCGGCCTCGCGCAGCTCGGCGCGCACGCGCTCGCCCGCGCGGTCTGGCCCGACGACGCCAACCACAGCCGCGCGCGCGCCGAGCGAACGCAGGTTCGCTAAGACGTTGGCCGCGCCGCCCAGATGCACAGACTCGCGCCTGATCTCCACGACGGGCACGGGCGCTTCGGGCGAGATGCGCGTCACGTCGCCCCACACGAACTCGTCGAGCATCACGTCGCCGAAGACGACGACCGTCCTCTCACGCATTGCCCAGACGATCTCGGCGGCGCGCTCTGTGGTCAGTTGGTTCATAGGAAAAGAGTCAGGAGTCAGGAATCAGAAGTCCGGAGTCTGGAGTCTGGAGTCAAGGCACGCTGCCCGTCGCGGTCTTTGACTCCGGACTTCAGACTCCGGACTCTCGACTGATCGCGAGCACGCGCTCGACGGCGGCGGTCACGTGCTCTACGCGGACGCGGCGGATGCATTCGGGCGCGTCGAACTCCGAGCAGGTGTAGCCGGGGCAGGGCGCGCAGGGCATCTCCTCGCGGACGACCTCGGCGGCAACCGGCGACCAGGGCCGCCAGTGCGCGACGTTAGACGAGCCGAAGACGACGACCTGCGGCACTCGGACGGCGGCGGCGATGTGCGCGACGCCGCTGTCGTTGCCGACGAAGAGCGAAGCGCGCGCGGCGAGCGCCGTCAGCTCCGGAAGCGTCAGGTCTGCGAACGAAACGAGCGGCGTGCGTGTGTGCGCGCGCACCTCTTCCAGGACTCTCGACTCGCCCGGCCCGGCGACGGCGACCGACGCGAGGCCGCGCGCGGCGAGGTGCTCGACCACGCGCGCGAACTTCTCAGCCGCCCAGGTCTTCGTCTCGAAGGCCGCCGCCGGATGGACGAGCGTGAAGGCGGCCCCTTCATCAAGCTTTGCGTCGCGGAGCCTTCTGGCGACGCGCGCGTCGGCTTCGTGTGTGACGGCGAGGCGCGTCGCGGGTCTGTCCGTGACCGGCACGCCCGTCCAGCCCAGAAGCGCGAGCTGCTGCTCTGCCGAGTGAGTCTGCGCGCGCCCCCAGAGAGCGGACGAGGGCGGCGCGGTGTGGTTGTGCAGGGATGCGTAGGCGTAGTCGCCGTAGCCGACGCGTCGGCGTGCGCCGGTCGCGCGCACGATGAGCGCGGCGGTGCTCCCGCCGTGGAGGTTGTAGACCACGTCGTAATTTTCGGCGCGGAGCGCGCGCGCCACTCGCAGGCGCGACGACTTGCTCTTGCGTCGGACTGTGACGACGCGGTCAACTTCCGCGGAGCCTTCGAGCAGAGGCGCGACCCAGTCTTCGAGCAGCACGTCAATGCGCGCGTCGGGCAGGAAGCGTCGCAGCGCGTGAAGCGAAGGCGTGGCGAGCACCGTGTCGCCTATCGAGCGCAGGCGGACGACGAGCACGCGCCGCACCTCTGTCCAGTCCCAGCGCGCGGGCGCGAGCGGTCGGGCCGCACCCGCGTCGCCGGAGTCGGAAGGCGGCGCGAATGCGTCGGGGCCGGGACGCGGCGCGTCCACCAGGCTCGGAGGCGGCGCGTCGGCGTCGGTCGCCGGAGGCGTCGGCGCGAGCGTGTGCGCGCGAGCGTGCGCCTGCGGCTCAGCCTGTCTTCTGAGGCTCTTCATCCTCGATTGTCGCCTCTTCGACGATCATCGCCGGGATGTCGTTGCGGACGGGGTAGACGCGGCGGCACTCGGT
>JALZHC010000076.1 GCA_030914105.1 Acidobacteriota bacterium | reverse complement strand
CCTCGATTCCGACCCGCTCCGAAGGGAGACGACTCGCCAGTTGCCCCACTCCTCAGAAAGAACTTTAAGGGCGTACTTGCCGTGCTCGCCCGGCCCAAGGTCTGCCGGCTCGATGGGCACGTCCCGCCTCTCCACTTCACCGCTCTCGCGCCTCCTCAGTTCGATTTCGACCGAGAGCTTTTCCAGCTTCTGCGGGCCGACGTTCTTAACGGCGCCGCCGATGACCGCGTAAGGCTTGGCGAGCATGGCCTCGTCAGCGTATATCTCCGCCTCGGCGGGCGCGGAGACCTTCGCCGTCTTAACGTGGTTGGCGGCGGAAGCCTGGTCGGCTGCCGGTGGCGCGCTCTTCTGACAGCCGGAAAAGATGAGAAGCGCGAGTAGCGGGAGGCTCGCGGAGAGTCGCCGAGGGGCTGGACGAAAGGGCATGGTAAATCTTTTTCTGAGGCCTGTCCTTTTCAAGAAAAACATTTGCGCCTGTGAGCTTTCAATCGCTTGGGGGCTGACAGTTAAAGAATCCGTTTAAGTCGGGGGCCGAAAGTTTCCCTTCAGATCATGGCTGCTCGCGTCCGGGCGGCGGCCCGCCGGTGACTTTCTCGACGAGCGCGGTCAGGAAGTCCTGCTCGGCTAACCCGTTGCTACGGAGCGAGAGCCACTGCGCGCCCAGAACGTCGTCGCTCCGACCTTCGATGCGCGCGTTGACCGAGACGTTGGTGTTGCTGCTGTCAATCGGCAGGACTTCGACGATTATTGTGTAGCGCCCGCGCGTCCAAGTGTGCAGGTCTGATTCGGGGATGTCGGCGATGCGGTTAAGCTCGGACGAGGTGACGACCGAGCCCTTGGTGAAGGTGTAGGGCTGCGAGACGAGCAGACCCTTCTCCGGCTTGGAGGCCGCGTCGTCAATGATCAGCTTCCGCTCGCGCATCAACTCCTCGACGGCCTTCGTCAGAACGTCGTTCGGCACCTGAAAACGATAAGGGTTCGGGACGGGCGGCAGCGTGGGCGTGCGCCCTTTGCCGAAGTCTATGCCGCGGCCTGTGCCCGTCTCCGTGTTGCGACCGTTGACGGCGGGCTGCCGGTTGTTGCCCCCGTCGCGGATGCGCGCGTTCTGCTGGTCAACCCCTTTCTCCTGCGCCTGCGTGATGCCGAAGGTGAGAAAAAGAAGCAGTGTGACGATTAAAGGTCTCATGACTCCTGACCCTCCGCTTGGTCGCCGCCGTTGAAACGAAACAGGGGAGAACGTGTGCGAGCATAAAGCAACGACTCGCCGAATTCAAGAAAGAAGCCGCGCGAAGTCGAAAGCTTTTGGCGGAAGGTTGAAAAGATATTTTCTAAGGCGAGGGCTGCGTCTGCGGGATCGTGCCTTCGGACGGAGTCGGCGTGGCCGACGCGTTCGAGTTGCGCGAGCGCTCCCATTCACGAAGCGCCTGCACGCCGCGCTGGAAATCCGATTCGTTATTGTAGAAGTTGTGCGCGCCGTCGTTACGTGAAGGGTCGCGGACGTAGTAGAGGTAATCAGTCTGCGCGGGGCTGACGGCGGCCTGGAGCGAGCGCAGGCCGGGCGAGGCGATTGGGCCGGGCGGCAGCCCCCGCACTTTGCGCGTGTTGTAAGGCGAGTCGCGTTCGACATCGCTCAGGTAGACCTTGCCGTCGTTTCTCCAACGGCCCGCGAGCTTTGAAGCGTAGATGACTGTGGAGTCAATGCCGAGCGGGATGCCCCTGTTCAGCCTGTTGTAGATGACTGAAGCGACGAGCGGCCTCTCTTCGGAAAGCTTCGCCTCCGTCTCGACGAGCGAGGCGACCGTGACGACCTCCCTCGGGCTCCTGCCCGCGAGCGAAGGGTTTCCGGCGGCCAACTCTCCCCAGACCTGCCGGAAACGTCTGACCATTGTGTCCACGACCAGCTTCGGCGTGGCGTCGGGCGGGAAACTGTATGTGTCCGGGAAGAGGTAGCCTTCGAGATTCTTCGCTTCGGGGTCGAGGTCGCGTATCGCGCTCGTGTCGTCGAAAAGCGAAAGGGCCTCGTCCGCGCTGTGGAGCTTGAGTTCCGGAAGCCTCGCGAGCTGCGCAGCGATGTCCCAGCGCGTCCAGCCCTCGATGATCGTCAGACGGCCCAGGCGCTGCTCTCCCTCTTCAAGTTTTTTCAGCACCTGCATGGACGAGATGGGAGAGGAGAAACGGTACTCGCCGGCCTTCAGGCGCTGGCCGGAGTCTGTGAGGCGCACGTAGAGGCGCAGGAGCCAGCCGTGTCTGATAACGCCGAGGTCGCCGAGCCGGTTGATAATCTCATCGGGAGTCGAGCCGCGCGCGATTTCAATATATTGGCCCTCCTGCGCGTGCAGGACGGGCGCATGAAGCTCTTGCCAAGCCCAGAGGAGAAAGCCCGCGAAGGTCAGGATCAACAGGAAGGTTAGAAGAAAGACCTTGCTCTTTCTTTTCATAAATTATCAGCTTAAAGTTAAAGTAAATCCTCTCTGAGTTAAAGTAAATCCTCGCCTTCAAATGCTCGCGTTCGGCTGGTTTGCCGTGCGAGATAATCGCCGAGAAAGATTGCGGCCGATTCGCTGTCGACGCGGGCCGCGGCGTCTGCCCCCCGTAAGCCCTCTTCGCGCAGCGAGGCTTCGGCGGCTTTTGAGGTGAGACGCTCGTCCTGGAAGGCGATTGGAAGCTTAAGTGAGAGGCAGAGGTTGCGTGCGACCCTTCTAACTTCGAGCGCCGCGTCGCCCTCTGTGCCGTCGAGGCGCAGCGGCAAACCTAAGACCACTGTTCGCACGTCAAACTCCGAGCAGAGTCGGGCGAGGTCTTTGACCAGGCGCTTCCAGGGCGTGCGCTTGAGCGCCGGCAGAGGGCGGGCCGTCATTTGCAGCTCGTCCGAGACGGCGACGCCGACGCGCTTCGAGCCGATGTCGAGCGCAAGCACGCGTCCGGGCGTTCTGCGGTCTTCGCGGCAGACTTCTTCCTGAGAGAATTCCGTTGACAAATCTTCGCGCCTTTTCGACGGAAAGTATAGCGCAACCCTTCGGGGCCTCGCTACTTAGGCGGCTTGCGCGGGGTCTTTGCGGTGCTGTATCATCCGTGCAAAGGGTTCGGGGCCGGCGTTAAAAGTCGTCCGGCCTTCTTTACGGGTAACGGTTGGGACACTTGAGGTGCTCGATGTCTTTTCGCAGTAAGTTTCTTCTCGTCGTTTTATCAGCCACGCTCGCTCTGTACGCGGTTGTCGGCGGCTGGATGTCCATCAGCGCGCAGCAGCAGCAGAACGATCCGGGCGCGCAGCTCAGGATTTTCGAGAGCGTCCTGAAGCACATACAGGACGACTACGTTGACGAGCCTGACCTGAACAAGGTTCGCGCGGGCGCTTTGCGCGGGCTGGCCTACGGCCTCGACCCTTACTCGACTTATCTCAACGCGGATCAGGTCAAAGACTTTCGTGCAGGTGTTGCGAACAGCAAGTTCGGCATCGGCGCGGAGCTATCGCAGTTCGCCTCGTACCTCTACGTCATCGCGCCCGTCAAGGGCGGGCCGGCTGACCAGGCCGGACTTCAGTCGGGCGACATCATCGAATACATTGACGGCAAGGCGACGCGCGACATCTCGCTCTACGACGCGCGGCAGTTGCTCAACGGCGGGGCGGGCAGCGAGGTGAAGCTGCGCGTTCTGCGCGCGGGCACGCGCCCGTTCGTCGTGACCGTCAGGCGCGGCGCGGCGCAGGTGCCGGCGGCTGAGGCGCGCATGGAGGCGGGCCGGATCGGCGTCATCAAGGTGAACAGCCTCGCCGACGGCGAGTCGGCGGACGTGAAGGCTCGACTTCAGGAGCTTCAGAAGCAGGGCGCGCAGAAGATCGTGCTCGACCTGCGTAGCGTGGCCGGCGGCTCTCTGAACGAGGGCGTGAAGGTCGCGAACCTTTTCATACGCGACGGCGCGCTCGCAGAGACGATTGGCCGCGGCAATAAGGCGCTCAAGACCTTCACGGCTGACCCGAAGGAGACGCTCTTTGAAGGCCCCGCGTCAGTCCTGATAGACCGCGGCACGGCGGCTGCGGCCGAGGTGATCGCGTCGGCCTTCGCAGACCACAAGCGCGGCGACGTGGTCGGCGTCAAGAGTTTCGGCGCCGGAGCCGAGCAGCAGCTCTTCACACTGCGCGGCGGCGACGGCTTCCTTCTGACGACGGTCAAGTGGGCCTCGTCCGCGGGCAAGCCCTTCCTCGGCGCGGGCGTCTCGCCGACGGTTGAGGTCAAAGCGCCTGAGCTGGCCGAGGCCGTTGACCCTGAAGACCTGACCGGCAATGACGACGACGCCATCGCGCAGCCGAACACGCCGGCGGACAAAAGAGAGGTCGCGCCCGAAGCGGCCTCTCCGAAGCAGCAGCCGGAAGACGTGCAGCTCAAGAAGGCGCTCGAACTCCTGCGCGAGAAGCCTGTGCAGAGCCAGCAGCGCCCTTCCTAAGCGTTCGGCGACTCTGAAAACTTGAAGGCCCGTGAGAACCCATCTCACGGGCCTTTCGCTTTTCATCGTTCGCAGGCTTCTGCGGCGATAATCTGGGGCGTTTATTTATCGTCGTGTAATAGCGGGGTCGCCGGCATTCAGCGCGCCTCCTCCATCTCAAGGCTCACCGCCTGGCCGACCTGGAGCCTTCCGGTTTGCACGACCGTTGCATAGACCCCCGCGTTGTTACTGTTCAGCCCTACCACTGCTTTCAAAACCCGCGCGTCTTGTCTACCCGTCTCCGGGTCCAGATTGATCATCATACATCGCACGTCGCGCGCCGTGACGCTTAAGGCCGGCCTCGGCTCGCTGTCGCCGAACAACAATCTTCCGCCGACCCACCCATCCTCAAGGAACGGCTCCGCGTTGTGCGTCTCAAGCAGAACGTTGGCTCGGAAACGCCTGGGATCGAGACGCACTCCCGCCTCATGGCCGATGCCGGCGATGGTCGCCAGGCTAATCACAGAGATCGAGGCTTCATCGAATGTCCCGTGCTTGAGCTTCATCAATTCCACACTGCCCCCGAACCGCCCTGCGACCTCGTTCTGGAGTTCGGCGCTCAGGAGTTCGAACGTCGTTCCGGCGGGTGTGCGTACGTGAGTCGGTAAAGGCTCGCCTGTAAGCTCGTCGAGGCCGAAGGGCTGGTACAAGATGAGTTCAGGGAGGCGACTAGCCGAAAGCCAGGGGAAGCCGCTTTGGTCTGCGAGGCGTCGGAAAGCGAAGCGGCGATCGCCATCAAGCCCATGCCATCCGAGGTATGCCGACTCTGCGGCCACACCGGCCATAGACTTAACCGGATAGCGCACAAGTTCGCGGACATGTCCAATTTGAACCAACATCATGCCGTTATTAGATGCGGCGTTATTTCATCTCTCTTTTCAAAGCTCGGTTCCGGCAACTATCAAGCGACCCCGAAATCGGCGCCGTAACATTCCAAGCACAGTTTTCGCGCCAACGCTTGCGAGGCTTTATTCTCCCAGGATGTGCTGTATAGCGGAATAGCGCCGGCAGCCCGCACTCGCCGCGCCCACTCAGCCGTGACATCCTTCGCGTAGCCTTTCCCGCGAAAATCCGGCAGCGTCTCGACGCCCGCCTCGTGAGCCTCAGGCGTAATGCGAACGCTTCGACACACGGACACGGCACGACCGTCCTCTATGTAGGCGACGAACGGCTGCCAGGCGGAGAGTTCCGCGATCATCTCCTCAAAGCCCCCCTGTAACCTTTCCGCATCTTTTTCAGTGAAGCCGACGAGCTGCCTTGAAGGGGCGATGTTTTCAGGAAAGTAAAACGCCGGCCCCGTCGACACTCTCTTGACCGGCGCGTCTGTTTCGAGTAGCCGCACGTACCTTTCAGAGTGGCGAGGTGGCTCGTCAAACTCGGTATTCAACGGCGGCTCATACGCACATAACGAACCCAATTCTTCGGTAAGACTCTCCGGCAGGTCGGCGCGAAACCTCCAGACGTTGCCGGCTCGCGTTCGGCCCAGAAACAGACGCGGGGCGGGAGCAGACGCGCTGCCTGGCTCGTTGACAAATAAAAGCCGCGACTCGGCATCGTGAGTGAACAAGGCGCGGGCGTGAATGCTCATGAGCTCTAAATCAGTGCGCATGCGCTTCATCATTCATACTTTGTAACAGAATCTCAGCCGTCGTCTCGACCCGAAAGCATCTAACGCCTCGATTCAGCGGCGAGCGCTGGCACAAGTTTGATAAGAGAGTTCCTGTGGCGCGAGTTCGCTGCCGTGCTGTTGTTATGCATCGCACGGCGCTAGGGCCTTTCAAGCGTAATCACCTTACTAAGGTAATCAATCGTGACGACATAATCTTTCAGAAAGGCGTTGCCGATGTTTATCCCCCAGGGCTTTTTATCCCGTCCCGCCCCTTTTGCAAAGAAGATCACCGTCGGCTCGTCAACTATGATTCCGCCGACGTTGATGCTCTTGATTTTCCCCTCCCGGTTTTCGGCGACGCCATTGTAGCCGACAGACTTGCTGACCTGCGCCGTGCTAACTTCCGCCTCCAACCCTAAATCGCGAACGGCGTCGGGCGTTAATTGGAAATTGGCGTTCGAGCCGGTGTCAAAGTTGGCGGTCATCCTCCTTCCGTTAACCGAGACCCCTTCGATCAGAATGTTGTCATGATAGCGGAAAGGGAGCGTTGTGAGCCGAGAGACGTTGGGCCGCTCAGCCGTTTTGGGAAACGGGGATTTTGAATAGAAGCGCACGACCCGCTTCGGGTAATCAATCTGCACGACGCGTCGATTGAGCAGACTGTGGCCGAGTATGCCTTGAATCGGCTTGCCCAGAGCGGCGCTCGTTTTTGAAAGGTCAATCGCCAACGCCTCGACGTTCGACGCGGCCAGACCGCCAAGCTCTAACGAAGGCAGTTTAGTCTCGAATGCAAGGTTAACGCCCGTCCCGCCGCCCGTGCCCTGATGCCCGACCGACGCGAGTTTCAACCCGAGCTCTTTCGCCGTGTTCAAGTCAATCGCGGATGGGTCGGTGCCGGTGTCGAGCATCATATTGTAGAGGCCTCTACCGTCGACCTTCACCTGAACGATTATTTCGTTACGGTAGAACTCAAACGGCACTTCGACAACCCCATCCTTTGTTGAAGCTTGAGCAGAAGAATGAAAACAGCAAAGGGTTATGAGCAAGAGTAGTTTTAAGATGGCTGTAGATTTTGCCTTCATGTTCCACACATCGCCGGTTGACACGTGGGCGAGACTTTTCCGCCTCTGAACGCGAGCTCGCGTGATGCCTAGAGAGGGATGTTGCCGTGCTTCTTCGGAGGGTTCGTGTCGCGCTTGTTCTCCAGGAGTTCGAGCGCGCGTATGAGTTTCGGGCGCGTCTGCGAAGGCTCGATGATCTCGTCAATGAAGCCGCGCTCGGCTGCGACGTAAGGGTTGGCGAACTTCTCCTCGAACTCGGCGACGCGTGCGCGGCGCGCGGCCTCCACGTCGGAAGCCTCTGCAAGCTCGCGCCGGTAGAGGACGCCGACCGCGCCTTCCGCGCCCATCACGGCGATCTCGGCGGTCGGCCAGGCGAGGTTAATGTCCGTGCGTATGTGCTTCGAAGCCATGACGCAGTATGCGCCGCCGTATGCCTTGCGCGTGATGACGGTAATCTTCGGCACGGTGGCCTCTGCGAAGGCGTAGAGGAGCTTCGCGCCGTGGCGTATGATGCCGCCGTGCTCCTGCCGGACTCCGGGCAGGAAGCCGGGCACGTCCTCGAAGACGATGAGGGGAATGTTGAAGCAGTCGCAGAAGCGCACGAAGCGCGCGCCCTTGACGGACGCCTCGATGTCGAGGACTCCGGCGAGATACGCGGGCTGGTTGGCGACGATGCCGACGCTGCGGCCCGCCAGGCGCGCGAAGCCGACGACGATGTTGGGCGCGTAGTGCTCCTGGACTTCAAAAAAATAGCCTTCATCGACGACCATGTGGACGGCGTCGCGTATGTCGTAGGGCTGGTTCGAGGCTACGGGGACGAGCGTGTTCAGCGTCTGCTCGGCGCGCGTCGAGGGGTCTGTGGTCAACACTCGCGGCGGGTCTTCCAGGTTGTTCGAGGGGATGAAGGAGAGCAGCTCGCGCACGAGGAGGAGCGCGTGCTCGTCCGACTCCGCGGCGAAGTGCGCGACGCCGGACGCGCGATTGTGCGTGTCGGCTCCGCCCAGCTCCTCTTTCGAGACCTCTTCGTGCGTGACGGTGCGTATCACGTCGGGGCCTGTGATGAACATGTAGGAGGTGTTCTTCACCATCACGTTGAAGTCTGTGATGGCGGGGCTGTAGACGGCCCCGCCCGCGCAAGGCCCCATGATGCAACTGATCTGCGGGACGACGCCGGAGGCGAGCGTGTTCCGGAGGAAGATGTCCGCGTAGCCGCCAAGGGAGACGACGCCCTCCTGTATGCGCGCGCCGCCCGAATCGTTTAAGCCGACGACGGGCGCGCCGACGCGCATCGCCATATCCATCACCTTACAAATTTTCGCCGCGTGTGTCTCGGAGAGGGAACCGCCGAAGACCGTGAAGTCCTGCGCGAAGACGAAGACACGCCGGCCGTCCACGAGGCCGTGGCCCGTGACGACTCCGTCGCCGGGGAACTGTTGTTGGTCGAGACCGAAGTCGCGGGAGCGGTGAACGACTAACTGGTCGAACTCCTCGAAGGTGCCCTCGTCGAGGAAGAAGTCTACGCGCTGGCGCGCAGTCCACTTGCCGGCCTTGTGCTGGCGCTCGACGCGCGCGCTGCCCCCGCCTTCCTGTGCGCGACGCTTGCGCTCGCGCAGTTGCTCCAGTTTAGACTTGTGCGTTTCTTCGACGCGTTCAGGTTTCATAGGCTTTCGGCGATTCGGGGCATTATGAACGATGGCCGTCTATTTGTACACGGGTTAAGAAAAGCTTGAAGTTAAAGTGAAGCCGCGCGGCTGAAGAAGAACTTGAAAAGTAAGACTCGAAGAGTCGGCGGGCCGACTCTTCGAGTCTTACACAAGGCGAAGCTTCCTCTTCGAGCTTCGCCTGACGCGTGGCCTCTCTGACGCCGAAGCCCACAGTCCGACGCAGGCCATCGAACATCTCTTAATCAGAGCTTGAGAGAGAAGGGGAATTGCCGCTCCTCGATCAACGAGACGAGTTCCAAGATTGATTCCTGAACGCGTCGGCGGTAGAGAGGCGGATAGTTGTAGAGCTCCGCGTGAGTCTCAAACTCCTCCTCGTCGAGAATCTGGAAAGAAAAATCGGTGCGGACGAGCACGTCAACGTCCAGGTCAACGAAAGAGATCGTGCAGTCTTCGAGGAGTGCGGGCGTGCCCAGGTTGCAGTAGAAATTGCGCGCCTCGCCCGTCGGCTCCCGAAAAAGGAAGACGCTGTACCAGCGGTCAGTCCAGAAGAACTCCGTGCTGTGCGTGCCGGCTTTGATTATTCCGAGGAGTGGATGGACGACCTCTCCCTCGAAGAAGCCTTCGACGACGATCAGAGAGCCTTCAGAACGTACGAAGCGTGCGGGCCACTCTCTGTGCAGCCGACCGTCGTATTTATACGAATGAACAGAGACTCTTTCGCCCGCCTGCATTTTAGTCGTCGCCGCTTGCCAAGCTTAGAGGCTGCCCCAAAACCACAGCAGAGGCGCGCAGGCAAGGAGGGTCGAGGTAAAGAGGCATTGAAAAACTTTCGCCCTTCTTCTACGCGTCTCTGCAGCTACCCTTCGAGTTTGAAAATGGTCTCCTAAAGTTAAACTTTAAGGCCCGCTAAAAGAGACGGGTCGCGCGCCATCGCCTCAACCTATACTTTAACTATCTCGCCGAGCAGAGGGTCGGCGACAGAAATCTGGAGCGTGCGACTCAGGCACCGAGTGACTATTCAGGTCTCCCACGCCTCATACGGCTTCGGTGATACATAGCCCTTGTCGCAAGGCTCTCGGAGCTGGAG
>JALZHC010000526.1 GCA_030914105.1 Acidobacteriota bacterium | reverse complement strand
CGACCGCAGCGAGTCGCACGTCGAGCTTTGGGTCGTGCCGCCGGGCGCAGCCGAGCCGAAACCCTTCAGGTACAAAAGCGACGCCGGCAGCTTCAAGGGGAAGTTTGCCGAGTACGAGGGCTGGGACGGTGATGTCATCGAGTATGATCCGGGCACAGGCCCGCCCTCCGGCAACTCGACGCTCGCGGGCTTCGCCGACGTTTTGAAGTTGCAGCCAAAGGCGGTCGGCTACGTCGTGGCTTACGACGGCGCGGAGGCCGCGCCCGGCGCTTGGCGTCGCGTCGCCGAGAGGGACGAAGAGAACTTGCGTGAGGGGTACGGCGTCGAGGCCGGGCGCGTGAAAATCCTTTTCGGCGGATACAGGAAAGAGACCACCGTGCGGCTCTGGGTCTTGCAAAAGGACGACCCGCCGCCGGTCGCGGAAGGTAGGAAAGAGCGGAGGCCGGAGAAGGCCGCGCAGCTCGGCATCTTCGACCAGTACTATCTGAAGTACGAGGAGAACGAGAGGCGCGCGTTCAGGGGCTTCGCGGAAGTGTTGAAGGCCGACGAGCGTTTGAACGCCTGCATCATCGTCCGCCCTGACTACGCGCGCGCGGAGAAGTCCGACCCCGACGCGCCGCGCGTTCCGAAAGAGCCGCCCGACGTTGACCTCGTGCAGCTCGCCGAGAAATGGAAGGCGCGGCTGTCGAAGGAGTACGGCATCGGCGAGCACAGGTTCGTCGTCATCGTCGCGCCCCCGGATAGCGAAGGGCCGTCGGACGAGATAGAGACCTGGGTTGTCCCGCAGGGCGCGCTGCTCCCAGACCCGTCCGCGGTTAACGACGGCGGAGAACCGAAGGAAGAGAATCCGAAGGAGCTTTAAGAGATGGCAGTAACAGTTTTCATCCCGACGGCGCTGAGGCAGTTCGCGGGCGACCACGCGGAGGTCGCGGTCGAGGCGCGGACTGTGGGCGAGGCGCTCGACAAGGTGACGGGCGAGCACGCGGAGCTGCGCCGACACCTCTACGGCGAGCAGGGCGCGCTCCGAAACTTCGTCAACGTCTACGTCAACGACGAGGACATACGCGCCGCGCAGAGGCTTGAGACGCCCGTGAAGGAGGGCGACACGATCTCCATCGTGCCGGCGATTGCGGGCGGCGCGGCGACCGAAGAGAAGGTGAACGAGAGGTCGGCTGTGAAGACGGAGGCAGCTTCGCTCCCGACGCTCTCGAACGAAGAGATTGCGCGCTACAGCCGCCACCTCATCATGCCGGAGGTCGGCGTCGAGGGGCAGCGGCGTCTGAAGGCGGCGCGCGTTCTGATGATCGGGACGGGCGGTTTGGGCGCGCCGACGGGGATGTATTTGGCCGCGGCGGGCGTCGGCACGCTCGGCGTCGTGGACTTCGACGTGGTTGACGCGTCGAACTTGCAGCGGCAGATCGTCCACGGCACGAAGGACGTGGGCCGACCGAAGATCGAGTCGGCGCGCGAACGCCTGAACGACATCAACCCGAACGTGAAGATCGAGGCTTACGAGACGCGCCTGACGAGCGAGAACGCTTTGGAGTTGTTCCGCGGCTACGACATGGTCGTCGACGGCACGGACAACTTCCCGACGCGCTACCTCGTCAACGACGCGTGCGTCCTCGCCGGCAAGCCGAACGTCTACGGCTCAATCTTCCGCTTCGAGGGGCAGGCGAGCGTCTTCTGGGCCGCGCGGGGCGCGTGCTATCGCTGTCTGTATCCTGAGCCGCCGCCGCCGGGCCTCGTGCCTTCTTGTGCGGAGGGAGGCGTGCTCGGCGTTCTGCCCGGCATCATCGGCGCGATTCAGGCGAACGAGGCCATCAAGCTCATCCTCGGCGGAGGCGAGCCGCTCATCAACCGTCTGCTTCTGTTCGACGCCTGGAAGCTCCGCTTCCGCGAGCTGAAGCTTCGCAAAGACCCGGCGTGCCCTGTCTGCGGCGAGAAGCCGACGATACGCGAGCTGATTGACTACGAGGAGTTCTGCGGACTGAGGCCCGCGCCGGCCCCAGAAGCGACAAACGACAAGATGGAGGAGACCAGACAGATGGAAGAGATCACGGCCTCGGAGCTGAAGCAGCGGCTCGACCGCGGCGACGACCTGCAAATCATAGACGTGCGCGAGCCGAACGAGTACGACATCGCGCGCCTACCCGGCTCGAAGCTCATCCCGCTCGGCCAGATTGTGAACAGGCAGGACGAGATTGACCCGGCGCGCGAGACAGTCGTCCATTGCAAGGGCGGCGTGCGAAGCGCCCGCGCCATCGAGGCTCTGACGCGCTCCGGCTTCAAAGGCCGCCTCGTCAACCTCAAGGGCGGCATCACGGCCTGGTCGGACGACGTTGACCGCAGCGTGCCGAAATACTGAGGCGCGTCGGGTCGGGATGGAAAAACGCCTGCCGCTTTGAAGGGGCAGGCGTTCGTTCAAGCTCGTCACACGCGAAGAGAAAACCTCGCGCACGTCGTCTTCCGTCCGAGGCGTTAAGGCTGGCCGCCGGCTGCGCCGCGTCCCTGCGTCTTGCCAAGGTGCGTCGTGAGCAGTTGCTTGGCGCGCTCGGCGCGGCGCTCGTACTCCTGCTTCGTCTCGTTGAAGAACTGCGAGATTTCCTGGTTGCCCTCTTGCTCGGCGTCGGCGACAAACATTGCGGTCGTCTCTGCGCCTTGCAGCGAGTGGTAGATGACGCTGACGAGGTCGTAAGTGATGTCACGAGTCCCCGTGTCGCCCGTGCTGTCGTTGCTTCTTTGTGCGGACATGATTCACCCCTCTGTTATTAAGTCTCGACTTGTTCGACGGGGGATTTCAGCGGGGAACTTAAGAACGATTCTAGGTGCGCCGCGCCGTCAGGTCAAGACAGCGCGCGCTGCCGCCGTGGAAAGAGTAATGAAACCTGAGAGAGCGCGAGAGAATGAAACCTGAGAGAGCGCGTGTGCGACGCCGAGCCGCGGCGGTCGTTCTTCTCGCGGCCATGTTCGCCGCGAGCGCTTGGGCGCGGCAGTTGCCTCCGCTTCCCGTTAACGACAGTAGTTTCCCACATGCGCTCATTCCTGTGGTCGAGGCCGAACACGCCTTCGCCGAATTATCGGCGGCGCAGGGAATGAAGGCCGCGTTCCTCGCTTTCGCCGCGCCCGACGCAATCATCTTCCGCCGCACGCCGGTCAACGCCGTCGAGGTCTGGACGCAGACCAACCCGGCACCGACGGGCCTGCTCACGTGGTATCCGACTTACGCAGACGTTTCGCGCGCGGGCGACCTCGGCTGGACGACCGGCCCATACGAATTCCGCGAGAAGCCCGAAGACAAGCAGGCTGTCGGAAACGGCCACTACGTCACGCTCTGGCGCAGGCAGCCCGACGGCACTTTCAAGTTCGTCCTCGACTTCGGCATCCGCCACGAAGCGCCCGCGGCCAAAGAGTCCGGCCTGCAATACCCGCCTTCGGCGCGCAAGGCCGGGAGCGAAGGCAAAGGCGACAAAGGCCGCGGCGTCGCGGACGTTGAGGCGGCGCGCACGTCACTCCTCGACGCGGAGCGTGCGCTCGACGATATCTCCGCGCGCAAAGGCTCGGCGCGCGCGCTCCTCTCCCGCGCCGACGACTCCTTCAGGCTCTATCGCCAGAACAGCTTTCCCTTCGTGGGCCGCGAGGCCGCGCGCAAGGCGCTCGAAGGCAAGACCGATGTCGTCACTTGGAAAGCCTCGAAGGCCGAAGTCTCGCGCTCAGGCGATCTCGGCTACGCCTACGGCACATATGAGTTGAAGACGAAAGCGTCGGACGAGAAGCCGGCGGAGCAGGGGAACTACATGAGAATCTGGAAGCGGGAGGGCGGCAACTGGCGCGTCGTC
>JALZHC010000525.1 GCA_030914105.1 Acidobacteriota bacterium | reverse complement strand
TCGCCCTTGAGCGCAGGCAGCAGGTCGGGCCTTGAGCTTTGCAGCGCGGGGATGAGGCCGAAGACGACGCCGCAGAGCGTGGAGACGGCGAACGTGAAGGCGAGCACGCGCGCGTCCGGCCCGGCGGCGAAGCTCGTCTGCGCCAGGTCAAGCTTGTAAGGGTTGTAGGTCAGCAGAAGCCCCGTCAGCCACTCGGCGAAGAGCAGCCCGGCGGCGCCGCCTGCGAGCGCGAGCAGCACGCTCTCGGTCAGGAGCTGGCGGACGAGACGCGCGCGGCCCGCGCCGAGCGCGAGGCGCACGGCGACCTCTTTGCGTCGGGCGGCGGCGCGCGCAAGCAAAAGGTTGGCGACGTTGGCGCAGGCGACGAGCAGGATGAGTCCGACGGTGGCGAGCAGAAGTTCGAGCGGCTTCGAGAGGTCTTTGCGCAGGATCGAGATTCCGCCCCCGCCGGGCTCAAGCAGCATCCGGCGCTCGTAGAAGGGGCGCCCGCGCTCGCCTTCCGGCGTGTTCGCGTCCCTGACCTGTCGCGCGAGCAGGTCGAGGCCCGCGCGAGCCTGCTCCAACGAGACGCCGGGCTTGAGCCGGCCCACGAGACGAAGCCACGCCGCGCCCCTCTTGTCGAGCGCGAAGAGCTGTTCGCCCGTGAGCTGCTGCTCGGTCGCCAGCGGAACCCAGAAGTAGGCCGGGCGCTCGAGCGCGAGGCCGCCAAAGCCCGCGGGCGCGACGCCGACGACCGTGTAGCTCGCGCCGCCGAGCGTCACCGTCTGGCCGACGACCGACGGGTCTGCGCCGAAGCGCCGCTGCCAGAGGCCGTGGCTTAAGACGACGACCATGCTCTGGCCGGGCGCGGCGTCGTCTTCCGCATGGATGGCGCGCCCGCGCTCAGCGCGCACGCCGAGCACGTCGAAGTAGTTGCCGGAGACGAGCTCGCCGTTCACGCGCTCGGCCCCGTCGCCCGCGCCGACCGTCACCTCCGCGTCGCGGAAGGCGACGAGGCCCGAAAGGACGCTGTTGCGGTCGCGGTAGTCCTTATAGTCCGGGTAGGAAAAGATCGTGTTGAGGAATCGCGGGTTGAGGCTCTCCGCCGAGAGGAGCACGAGGCGGCCCGGCTCGCTCACGGGGAGCTGACGCCAGAGCAGCTTGTCAATCAAACTGAAGATGGCCGTGTTCGCGCCGATGCCCAAAGCGAGCGTGACGACGGCCACAGCCGCGAAGCCCTTGCTCTTCACAAGCACCCGCAGCCCGTAGCGCAAGTCTTGAAGCAGTGTTCTCATCACCTCACCTCAAAGGGAGTGATGAGTGATAAGTGATGAGAAAAAACTGCGGCGGCCGTCTTCTCTCTTACTTATCACTCATCACTGATCACTTATCACTCGTACCTCAAGGCCACCATCGGGTCTACCTTCGTGGCCCGCCTGGCGGGGACGAGGCAGGCCGCGAGCGCGACCGCCGAGAGCAGCGCCGTCACGGCGACGAAGGTGGCCGGGTCGCTCGCCCCCACCTCGTAGAGCAGTCCCTTCATGACCCGCGTCAGGGCGAAGGCCGCACCCAGCCCCGCAACGACCCCGACCAGCACCCAGACCATCCCCTGCCCGACGACGAGCTTGAGCACGTCCCTGCGTCGCGCGCCCAGGGCCATGCGGATGCCGATCTCGCGCGTGCGCTGCGCCACCGCGTATGAGATCACGCCGTAGAGTCCGACCGCGGCGAGCACGAGCGCCAGCGCGGCGAAGGCACCGAGCATCAGGCTGTAGAAGCGCGGCTGCGCCGCCGAGTCGTAGAGCAGTTGCCCCATCGTCTGCGCGTTGGCGGCGGTCTGCGTCGGGTCTGCCGCGCGGACGGCGCGCACGACGGAAGAGAGCGCGGCGTCCGGGTCGCCTTCTGTGCGCACCACGAGCGACGTGGTGAACCAGGGCACTTGCAGGGAGGAGACGTAGATTTGGGCGTTGGCCGGCGAGGCGAGCGACTGCTGCTTGATGTCCTTCGCGACGCCGACGACTTCGAGCGCGAGCGGCGTGTTGAGGTACGTGACCGTGAGGCGTTTGCCGACGGGGTCTTCGCCCGCGAAGTAACGACGCCGCATCGTCTCGTTGATGACGGCGACATTGGCCGCGCCGGCGCGGTCGCGGTCTGTGAACTCGCGCCCTTCGAGCAGTGGGATGCCCATCACGCGAAAGTAGTTCGGGCTGACGGCGTTGTACCAGGCCTGCGGCACCTCGTTCGGGTCGGAACGCCCCTCGACCGAGAACGGGAAATACATCGTGTACATCATCGGCGGGCACGAGGCGGTCGCCACCGACAGCACGCCCGGCGCGGCCTGCGCCTGTTCGGCCAGGCGCTCGAAGTATGCGGCGCGCGCCTGCGGCTGCGCGTACTTCGTCATCGAGACGCTGACGGGGACGACGAGAAGCTTCTCCTGGTTAAAGCCGAGTTCGACGTGCTGCAACTTCGAGAGGCTCTTGATGAGCAGCCCGGCCCCCGTCAGGAGCACGAGCGTCAGCGCGATCTCGGCGGCCACCATCGCGCCGCGCGCGCGCTGCACGCGCCGACCCGCCGACGTGCTCCGACCGCTCTCTTTGAGCGCCTCGTGCAGACGGGGCCGCGAAGACCTCAGCCCCGGAATCAGACCCAGGACGGCACCGGCCAGCAGCGCGACCGCGACGGCGAAGCAGAGCACCGACAGGTCAACGTGCGCCTCCTCGATGCGCGGGAAGCGCAAGTCCTTCGGGACGAGCCAGACTATCGCCCCGACGCACCACTGCGCCAACAACACGCCGAGCGCGCCGCCGAAACAGGAGAGCAGCACGCTCTCGACGACCAGTTGGCGGACGATGCGCCAGCGCGACGCGCCGAGCGCCGCGCGTATCGCCACCTCCCTGTGGCGCGCGGTCGCCCGCGCGAGCAGCAGATTTGCGACGTTGGCGTAGGCGACGAGCAGCACGAGACCGACCGCGCCGAGGAGAATCAGGAGGGCCGGGCGCACGTCGCCGACCAGCGTCTCGCGCAAAGGCGTGAGCCGGACGCCCCAGTTCGAGTCCGACTCCGGGTATTGGGCGGCCAGGCGCGCGGCGATGGTTCGCACCTCGGCCTCGGCCTGCCCCGCGGTGACGCCCGGCTTGAGGCGTGCGACCGTCCCGTAGTAGCGGCTCGCGCGCAGGCGCATCTCGCTTGAATCCTCGGCGACCGACGTCCAGGCTTCAGCCGAGCCGGGCAGCTTGAACTCCGGCGGCATCACGCCGACGACCGTGACGCCGCCCTGCTCGACGGCCAGCGTCTTCCCGACGACCCGCGGGTCGCCGCCGAAGCGCCGCTGCCACAGGCGGTGGCTGAGGATGACGACGTTGTTGCCGCCCTCCTGAAACTCTTCCGGCCTGAAGGTGCGTCCGGCCAGCGGCTGCACTTGCAGGGTTTTGAAGAACTCTTCGGTCACACGCTCCGCGGGAATCATCTCAGGACGGTCGGCGTCGAGGAGAGTGATTGACCCGCCTGAGTGAGCCGCGAGGCTCGCGAACGATTGGGCCTGGCTTTTCAAGTCGAAGAAGTCGGCGGGCGACACGGAAGGGACGGTCTCGCCCGTCTTGCCGTTCACGTCTTCGACCACGACCAGCTCATCCGCACGCGGGAACGGCAGCGGGCGCAGGAGCACCGCGTTGACGACCGAGAAGATGGCCGTCGTCGCGCCGATGCCGAGGGCCAGCACCACGATTGCCACCGCCGTGAAGCCCGGATTCTTCGACAGGACGCGCAGCCCGTAGCGCAGGTCTTGCCAGAGTGTTCTCATCAGTTCACTCCTGTTCTGAGTCAGGAGTCTGGAGTCGAGAGTCAAAGGCAACTGGTTTTGAC
>JALZHC010000524.1 GCA_030914105.1 Acidobacteriota bacterium | reverse complement strand
TTCCCGACGGACTCAATCGTCTCGCTCCTCACGTCTCTGGAAGACGGCAGCGGGATGGAAGTCGGACTCGTGGGGCGTGAAGGCATGGTCGGCGTCTCCGCGTTCCTGGGCGGCAGTGAGACGAAGGTCGCCACCGTGCAGGCCGCGGGCGCGAGTCTCAGGCTGGAAGCCGAAAAGCTGCGTGCGGAGTTCGGCCGGGGCGGCACGCTGCAAAAAGTTCTCCTGCGCTACACGCACGCGTTGATAACGCAGGTCTCGCAGTCCGTAGTCTGCAACACCCGCCACGCCGTCGAGGGGCGGCTGGCGCGCTGGCTGCTGATGTACCACGACCGGCTGGGGCGCGACGAGTTCGAGTTGACGCACGAGTTCATGGCGAACATGCTCGGCGTGCGCCGCGCGAGCGTCAGCGAGGTGGCCGAGAAACTTCAGGCGATGGGGTTCATAAGCTACCGGCGCGGGCGCTTCACAGTGCTCGACCGCAAGGGACTCGAACAGTTCGTCTGCGAGTGCTACCCCGTGATCAAAAAGAAGTTCGACGACTTCCTGCTCTAGACATAAGCGTCAGTTTGTCCCGCCCGGCTCCTGAGCGTCTTAAAACGTACTTACCTGCCGTCCCTTCACCTGCTAGAATGTCGGCGTCAATTCGTCTTCGCACTCTTGCCGGCGAAGACGTATTTCATGAACTCCCCCGCTACAAGGTAATGCCCCGCTGCTTCGCAAAGGGAGGTAAGTGGTGAATCATACGGACGGCCAGCAACCGACAGTCCTGGTGGTCGAAGATGTCGCGGAGATTCGCTCCGGGATGAAGAGGTCTTTGCGCGGCTGCGGCTACCGTGTGGCGGAAGCCGCCGACGCCGACGAGGCCGTCGAAGTCGCTTTGCGCCTGCCTCCCGACCTTATCCTCACGGAGGAAGAGCTGCCTACTTTTGCCGCCGTGTTGGAGCGGGCGCGCGAGCATCCTTCGCTCAAAGGTCTGCCGGTAGTGATTATCAACCCGGACGCGGAGGAAGGGACACGCTACGGCGACGCCGTCGTGCTCGCCGGTTACGATCAATTAAAGAACCTGCTCCCCGCACGGAAGACAATATCCAGCCAGGAATAACAGGCCGCCGCGCCGTACTTCCCCGAAAGTCATCAATCACTTGAGCACGGATAAAGCGCGGCCTTCTGAAGCGCCGCGCTTCACATTTGCAGGTTAAAAGGTCTTAACCACGAACCCGCACGAAACGGCACGAACCAAAGACGCGAAGCTTCGTGCGGCCTGCTTCGTGTTGTTTCGTGTGAGTTTGTGGTTCAGCCTCTTCTCGTGCCCCGATTCTGCGCGGTTTGATTCAGGTGAATAGATGAAGCAGCGAATCGTCGGCTTTGAACGCGACGACGAGGGGCACTGGCGCGCGTCGCTTGAGTGCGGGCACCGCCAGCATGTGCGCCACGACCCGCCGCTCGTGACGCGCGCGTGGGTTCTGACCGAACAGGGCCGCGCCGCGCGCCTCGGCCTCGAACTCGACTGCAAACTCTGCGACGAGGAGACGGACGAAGCCACGGCGCGGGACTGACGACGACGCCCCGGCGCGGGACTCAGGATGACGACGGCGCAGGCGCGCACTAACGAAGTGACGGGCGGCGGCGCGTTCAGCCGCGCGGCGGTGTTATAGTAGCGCGGTCTTTGCGAGTCCGCCTTCAGCCTTCAATCCCGAAAGGAGTCCGCATGCGCACTGCTGTCGCCCGCCTGTTCGTCTTCGTGCTCATCTTCGCCGTCGCGGCCTCGGCGCAGAAACGAAGCATCACGGAGAAAGACCTCTTCAACTTCAACTGGGTCGCAGACCCGCAGGTAGCGCCCGACGGCTCGCGCGTCGCCTTCGTCCGCGTGAGCGTAAACGAGAAAAGGGACGGCTACGACACCTCGGTCTGGGTCGTCTCGACCTCGGCTGGCGACGCGCCGCACCGCCTGACGACGGGCAGCCGCGACTCCTCGCCGCGCTGGTCGCCCGACGGCAAGTACCTCGCCTTCGTCCGCGTCACGGAGCGCGACGGGCGGCCCGACCAGCCGCAGCTCTTCCTCTTGAACCTCGCCGGCGGCGACTCGTTCCAGATAACTTCCCTGCCCCGCGGCGCGGCGCAGCCCGAATGGTCGCCCGATGGGACGCAGCTCGCCTTCGTCAGTACGACCAACCCCGAAGACCTCGCCAAGCAAAGCGGACGCCAGCGCGCGGGCGCGCAGGGCGCGGGCGCGAACGCCTCAGGCGCGGGCGCTCCGGCCACGAACACAAACGCGCAGGCGGCCGGTGCCGACGGCAGCGCCGAGCACGAATCGGACGTGCGCGTCATCACGCGCGCCGTCTACCGCTCGAACGGCGCGGGCTACCTCGACCCGAAGCACCGACAGCACATCTGGGTCTTGCGCGTGCCCCGCAGCGCCGACGAGCGTGCGACGCCGAAGCAGTTGACCGCGGGCCGCTTCGACGAGGGCAACGTCGTCTGGTCGCACGACGGCTCGCGCCTCTACTTCGCCACCACGCACATCGACGAGCCTTACTATGAGCTGCCGAAGACGGACATCTATTCCGTGACGAACGCGGGCGGCGAAGCCCAGATGCTCACCTCCTTCGACATGGGCGCGGGCGAGTTCTCTCTAAGTCCCGACGGGAAACGTGTTGCTTTCACCGCCTCGACCACGAAGCCCGTCAACTCCTACACCGAGCCAGACCTCTGGGTGCTCGAACTCACGAAGGGCGCGCAGCCGCGCAACCTGACCGCCGCCTTCGACTACGACGTGGGCGCGGGCGTCGGAGGCGACAACACGGCCCCGCGCGCCTCCGGCGGCAACGCGCCCGTCTGGACGCCCGACGGTCGCGCCGTCATTGATGTCACCGCCAGAGAAGGCAAAGCCAACCTCGGCCTCTTCGACGCGGCGACGGGCCGTGAGACCGACGTGACGAGCGGCAACCAGGCCGTCGTCAGTTTCCGCGCCGCGCCCGGCACTTCGAAGCTTGTCTACATCCGCTCGACGCCGACGCAGATCGGCGAACTCTACTGGCTCGACTCTCCGGGCGCGACGCCGCGGCAGTTGACGCGCGTCAACGAAGAGCTGTTCTCGCGCCTGAACCTCACCGAGCCGGAGGAGATGTGGTACACGAGTTTCGACGGCAAGCGCGTCGAGGCATGGATTCAGAAGCCGCCCGGCTTCGACCCGCACAAAAAATACCCGCTCATCCTCAACATCCACGGCGGCCCGCACACGGCCTACGGCTACGTCTTCGACCACGAGTTTCAGTGGATGGCCGCGAAAGGCTACGTCGTGCTCTACCCGAACCCGCGCGGCTCCACGAGCTACGGACAGGAGTTCGGCAACGTCATCCAGTACCGATACCCCGGCGACGATTACAAAGACCTCATGGCCGGCGTGGATGAGCTGCTCAAGCGCGGCTACATAGACGAGTCGAAGCTCGGCGTCACGGGCGGGAGCGGCGGAGGCCTTCTGACCAACTGGACAATCGGCCACACGACGAGATTTGCCGCCGCCGTCTCGCAGCGCGACATCGCGAGCTGGGCCGACTGGTGGTACTCCGCAGACTTCACGCTCTTCCAGCCGACCTGGTTCAAGGCCCCGCCCTTTGAAGACCCGGAGGACTACCGCGCGCGCTCGCCCATCACCTACATCAAGGACGTGAAGACGCCGCTCATGCTGATACTGGGCGAGGCCGACTACCGCACGCCGCCGGGCGCGGGCGGCGAGGAGATGTTCCGCGCTTTGAAATTTAGAAAGATTCCGACCGTTATGGTGCGCTTCCCCGGAGAGTCGCACGAGCTTTCGCGTTCGGGCCAGCCGTGGCACCGCGTCGAGCGCCTTGAAC
>JALZHC010000523.1 GCA_030914105.1 Acidobacteriota bacterium | reverse complement strand
TGCTGCGCGACAACGCGCGAAGCGCCTTCCAGAAACTGGATGCCGCGCAGAATCTTCTGCCCGTGCAAAGGATGCTCGCGCATCCTCGTCCACTCGTCCTGCGTGAGCGCGGCCGGTTTCCGGAGTATCGCGTCCGGGACGCCGATCTTGCCGATGTCGTGGAGGAGCGAGCCGAATTCAAGCGAGCGCATCCGGTCGGCGTCGAGTCCGAGTTCGCGGCCCAGACGGAGACTGAAAGAGACGACGCGCTCGGAGTGGCCGTGCGTCTCCGCATCGCGGGTTTCGAGCGCGGCGGTCAGGGCCTTGAGCGTCGTGCGGTATGCGTCGCCGAGCGAACGAAGCGCGCCGTCAAGCTCGGCGGTGCGCTGCTCGACCATCTCTTCGAGGTAGGTCTCGTAGCGCCGCTTCGAGACGCGTAGGTCGTGGTGTTCGAGCGCGCGGCTGACAGCCGCCTCGACGTGCTGGAGGTCGAACGGCTTCATCACGTAGTCGAACGCGCCCGCGCGCAAAGCGCCGACCGCGCTCTCGATGGTCTGCACGCCGCTGATCATGATGACGACCGTGTCGGGCGCGAGCCGCAGCAGGTGCGGGATCATCTCCAGCCCGCTCATGCCGCCCATCATGATGTCGCTGATGACGAGGTCGTAGTCGCGCTCGCGCAGACAGGCCAGCGCCTCCTCAGCCGAGTCGACGGTCGTGCACTCGTAGCGACGGCTCAGGAGGTCTGAGAGCACGGCCCTGATTTCCGGTTCGTCATCCGCGATAAGGACGCGTGCTCTGCCCAGAGTCTTAGACATAAAAGTCCGTCTCCGCGTTCTTAAAGTCGGGTGAAACATGAGGCTGGGAGAGGAGGCCTTTCCGGCTTTTCGGGAGGCCGGAGCGCCCGAAGGGGGCACACTCATCTTACCGCCCGCCGCCCACTAAGACAAGCCGTTTCGCTTCACGCGCCGCGCGCCCTCTGTCCGCCTGCCCACGTGCCCTCCGGTTGACGCTCCCGCGCCTCGCACCCTATCATGCCGACTCTAGCGCCGGAGTGGCGGAATGGCAGACGCGGCGGACTCAAAATCCGTTGCCCGCAAGGGCGTGTGGGTTCAAGTCCCTCCTCCGGTACTCACTTTCCTTTATTCTTTCCTGCAAATGTCTCGGTCTGAGAGTGGCAGTTCGGACACAGGAGACGAAGGTTTTCAATTCTATGGTCGAAGTTATTGCCGTTGATGTGGTCTAGCTGTAAAGAGATTGGCTTCCCGCGCCACTCGGTCAAACCGCAACCTTCCCCATAACACTTAGTCTCCAAAAGCCCCTCTCGCAGCAGACGAATTTTTAGCCGCGCCATGCTGGTGTAAGAAGAATTTTCAACGAGGATTTCAGACAGGGGAATGAAGTTAATGTGGTTATAACTGGGGCCGGTGTTCAAGCCATAATCAATCATGTGGTCTGTAGGCAGATTGAACTCTTGCGCTGCCGCCCTTAAAACAGGGTAACCGCCTCCGCTTTGATTGCGGCCTAACTTTTTGGCGACTTCGCCGAGGGTCTTACTGCTAAGCCACGCCTGAACAAACTCCTCCTTGGTGTATCTCCTTTTTTTCCAGTCAACTCTTCTCATAATCGCTGATGGTAACTCTTCTTAATGACGCGGCAAAGGCCCGCTCCCGAAGGCCGCTGCGTGAAGAAACTTGGCGTTCGCGTCCGCGCGCAAATAATTAAGAGGACGGCAGAGGCTCTCCCCAAAACCTCTGCCGTCCTCTCCCCGCTTGCCTCCCCTTTGGAGGCCAGAGGGATGGCGAGTTGTTTGTCTCGGCGCGCGGGCAGCCTAGCGCTGGCCGAAGCGCGCGCGGTACTCGGCAGACTCGATGAAGGCGCGAACCATCTCGGCCTTGTGGTAGTCGCCGCCGAACTGTTCGAGCTTCGAGAGCCAGAAGTCGTAGCCGGTGAAATCCGTGTCGGGGCCGCCGTCGGGGTTACGTCTCAGGTAGCCGAAGTATTGCATGAGCACGAAGGCGCGGTTGGACTCCTGCCGGACGAGCGCGGGATGCTCGGCGATCTTCCGGAGCACGTCTGCGCGCAAGGAGGGCGAGTCCGGGTTGGGCGCGAGTTCGTCAAGAAGCGCCTGCCGCTCGGCGTCCGTCGGCGCGACGCCCGCGTTCTTGAACAACGTGTTGACGATGCCGGCGGCGCTCGTGCCCGAAGGGAAGGCGGCCTGGAAGCTCTGGCCGCCGGAGCTTGCGTCGGCGCGCGAGACGAAGTCGAGCGCGAAGGCTTGCTTGTTGGTTTCGAGCTGCTGCTGCCACAGCCCTTGCCCGACGACGACGCCCTCGCCGATCCTCTGCGTGTCGGGCATGAAGTCCTCGTAGCGCACGAACGGCACATGGATGTTGTGCGAAGCGCCCGGCGCGTCGCCGAGCGTCGTCCTGCCGTCGGCGTCGCCGAAGGCTGTCTTGTAGACGCGGTAGACGAAGTAGCCCGTGTTCTGAAATTCAATCGAGAGGAAGAAGGCGGCGCTGGTGTCAACCCGCTTGACCTGGACGCAGGAGGCGTCCGCGCCGCAGCCGTCAACGCCCTGACTCCAGAACTGGAAGCCGGAGGCGTCGGGCGCGCGGTTGAGGAAGTCGAGGTAGTTCTGGCGCACGTAGTCGGGCGTCGAGTCGACGGGGTTGCCCGCGCCCTTGACGAGCGACTGGACGGCGGCGGCAGCGTCGACGCGCGTGTCCACGGGCTGCTGCGGCTGCGGCTTGACGCCCTTGTCGTGGATTTGCTTGACGACATCGGCGGGCCTCAAAGTGGGCGCGGTCGCGACGACGAGCGCCGCCTCGCCGGCGACGAGCGGCGAAGCCATGGAGGTTCCCGCCCACACGCCCGTCCCGCGCCCCGGCACGCTGCTCGTCAACCCCACGCCGGGGGCCATCACCGTCACCCAACTGCCGCGCTCGGACTTAGACCAGAGCGTGTCGTCCTCCATGCTCGCGCCGACCGCGACCTCGCCCGCGGCGTTCTCCGCCGCCGGGTACATCTTCGTGTCGCTGCTCCCATTGCCCGCCGCGACGACCACGACCACAGGGTGCGCGGGCGGCGGCGGCGCGTCCGGGTCTTCGCTCTCGATGCCCTTATCGTCGCACGCCTCGCCGACGATCTGGCGCAGGATTCTCGACCTGTGAATCGAGGCGAGGCTCATGTTGATGACGTCCGCGCCGTCGTCGGTCGAGGGGTCGCCGTCCGGGTCGAGCGCGTAGCGTATGGCCTCCATCAGAACCCAGTTGTTGCCGACGCCCTGCGGGTCGAGCACGCGCAGGGGCATGATCTTGGCTTCGGGCGCGGCCAGCGCGACGAGGCCGGCGACGTGCGTGCCGTGGCCGTAGGGGCCGAGCGTGCGCGCGTCGCTCGCAGTCGTCGCGCCCGGCGGCAGGACTTCGCTGGGGTCGTCGTCGTCATCCACGAAGTCGTGGCCGCGCAGGAGTCGTCCGGCGAGAGCGGGGTGGCGTCGGTCAACTCCCGTGTCGAGCACCGCGACGATCATCCCCGAACCCTTCGAGACCTTGTGCGCCTCGTCCAGACGCATCTTCGCCGGTGCCCACTGCGACGCATACTGCCCCTGCCCGCCGACGCTCCACGAAAAACCGACGCTCCACGAGAAGCCGACGCTCCACGAAAACCCGCTGCCTTCCGGCGAGCCTGAAGTGTAGTTCGGCTCTGCGAACTGCACGCGCACAGTGTCGGCGGCGAGTTCCGTCGCGACCGCCTTCGAGTCCTTCACGGAAGGGTTTGGGACGCGCAGACGATAGATCGGGCGCGAGCCGAACTGCTCGATGAGCGTGAGGCCGAACTGCTGCTTGATGGCGTCGAGGTCTGAGGCGTGGAAGA
>JALZHC010000075.1 GCA_030914105.1 Acidobacteriota bacterium | reverse complement strand
GCCTTGTCGCGCGTGAAGGGCTGGAGCAGTTGCAGCCCCGTCGTCACGTTGAAGAGGGCGACCGCGTCGGTCTCGGCTATCCGCTCGCGGATATACTTGAGCGTGCCCTCGCGCAAAGGCTTCAGGTTCTGCTGCTCGGTCGTCTGCCCGTCGAGCACGAGCGAGATGACGTTCTTCGCCTCCCATTGCGGGTCACGCGCGTCCGAAGGCTTCGACGCGACGGGTCGCGCGGCCCCGGTTCCGCCGCCGAACGGCGGGTCGAAGAACTCGACCTTCTGCTGCACGCCGTTCTCGAAGACCTCGAAGTCTTCGGCCTTGAGGTTGTTGACGAAGTTCCCCTTCTTGTCCTTTACCGTCACGTCAATGTTGACGAGGTTGGAGCTGACCGTGACGACATCTTCCTTGCCCGCACCCTTCCGCGTCTCCTGAGAGCGTGCGCGCGGCACGCAGAGGCAGAGCGAAAGTACGACGAGCAGTCGCCATGAAAGCCTGACCGCGCGCGCGCTGAGAGGGAACCCCTGACCTGACATGTATCACCTCCTCTTACGCGAGACAGACCGCAGAGTCATCCGCCGGGCTGCCGGTTCGTGCCGGCCTGTGTGGCTCGAAGTTTCGGTGGGCCTGACGTGTGCGCCGCCGCGCCGGGCGTTTAAAGTTAAGTGGCGCGGCACGCTCCAGGTCGGTTCAACGCGCAGTTATATCGCGCCCGCCCCTCAAACGCCAGCGCCGGCCAGCTTACTTCCGAATTGATTTCCGCGCTTAGGCAGAACCGAAGGATGCCCCTTTCATGCCGCCACGGTTAACACACATTTAGAACAGTCGAGCGCCGATAGGCTCCGATGGCCTCGGAAGAGGGGCGTTAGGTGCTTTCAAGCGCCCCTCTTCCGCCGATAGGTGCTGATAGGTTCGTACCCTACTCACACCCCAGGCCGTCGGGGAAGGGGCGCTATGAAAGAATCGCGCGTCGTCGCGCTCACGTCCTACACGCTGAGAACGAAGACCGGAAGAGTCAGAGTCGAAGACGACGGCCAGAGGTGGCGTCCGGGCGAAGCCTTACTTCCGAAGGGCGTTCAACCTAACGCGGCTCTCGCGCTGTGCCGCCACGCTTCGACATGCGAGGAATACGAGCGCGAGCAGGCGCGGGGAAGGAGGGCAGCCTAATGACACAGGCCGCTCAGAGCGCCGACAAGTCGGCAGACTTCGCCCGCTTCCGAAGGCGCGACCACGCCAACATCGAAAGCCTTCAAAATCTCGTCATCGCCGAAATCTCCCGCCTCGCCTCGGAGCGCGAGAGGGTCGGGGATGAAGAGCCGCCCGTTTATTCGATGCCCGCCAGCGTCCGACACCTCATCTCCGCGCTGCAAGGCTCGCACGGCGGCGGGGCTGTTCCGTTCGAGTAGTTCGCGCGCGACTATCTGAGCATCGGGCGGCAACTCCAGTTCCGCGGGACTGACGACGCGATACGCTCGCGCGTGCGCGCCTGGATTGACGCAGTTGCTGCCCGACCCGAAAGACCCTCAAGACCAATTCGCGGGCGGCTGCCACGAATGCGGAGAGCCGACGGAGTACAACGTCGAAGGTTACAGCCCGCGCGAGCGCGAGGTGATGGCCGAGCTGTACGGCGTCGGCTCATCGCTCGCCACGGTCTCGGCCTCGCGCCGCTCGGTCGCGGCGCTCGAATGGCTGCGGCGGCAGCTCGCGAAGAAAAACGTGCCGCTTCTTCACGGCCTGGCTCACGCGCTGGAAGAAGAAACCTTGCGGCGCTTCGTCAAGATGTGGGAGGCGCACTTACAAAACGTCAGACTCGTCTCCGACGACGTGCTCGAATTTATGGCCTCCGAAGAGCTACAGACCATGCCCGACGACGACCTCGCGGCGATCATCTGGCCTGAGACGGAAAGTGGCGACTGAAGGCGGGCGTCGGTTGAACGTGGCCTGAAGGTGAAAGTAACGCGAGAGTAACGCGAAGACGGCTAAAAAGCCGGGGCATCAAAACCTCAGATTCGCTACCTAAGATTTCCTAAGATTCTCGCGGCTTGCGGAACCTGAGAAAACCTGAGATTTTGACTGCCGAGAATCGGAGAGGTTTTCGATTTAGCCGAAGGCTAACCGCCTTGTTTCTCTGCCCTTAGCTTTTCTAAATCGGGGCAAACCGGACAAAGCGGACACTTAAAAAAAGGGTTTCAAAAAATTGCCCACCTTAACGGAGTCAGTAAAGCCGCGCGGAATAATCCTGAATAATTATTCGCGCCGTATTCTTCGCGCGGAATCGCCCTTCAGGGCCGGGATCGTTTAAGAATGGTTGCTGATATAATTATTAAACGCTACTCGGATTGTTTCGCAGGCGGGGTCTGTGTTCTGGTTCTTCTTTTTAGATTTGTTCTGGCTCGCGTGGCCTATCGTGAGTTCATCGAATTTCCATTCCAGCATCAGGTTGATAATCTTAGACGCTACCTTGTTCGGGTTCAGGACGATGTTCAAGATGCCCCTCTCTATGTCCTGCGCAGCATTGGTGTCATACTTGACGAACTTATTCCAATTACTCTCCGCATTCCCCCACCGCTTCTTGCCATTTAGCTGTATCACCCCTTTCGAGGGCTGCGCGGCCATCTTCGCCTGTAAGACCTTCGGCACGGGCTGTGGCCGATAGACCGGCGGGGCTGCCGGAGTCTTTCCGGCCTGCGGGGCCGCGGCCTTCGGCTGCAAGACCTTCGGCGTCGGTTGCGGACGATAGACGGGCGGCGGCTGCGGTCGCGTCGGCTTATTCATGGGTGTGACCCTCGCGAGACTACTTGGTGGTGGAAGTGAGTCCGGCGAGAGCACCCGCCGGCGTTGACGCGGGAAAGATACGCCCGCGCGTAGGCGGAAGTCAATAGTGAGCCTTCGTGTTTAAATGGCCTGTGCTGAATCCGGGTATGACGGGGTCGCCCCGGAGAAAGAAATGAGCAGCCTGGCGACAAAGCGCAGGGCAGGTTAGGCCGGAGGGCCGCCGGGGTGGGAAATATCCGGCACCTCCGGGCAGGCGGCGGCGATCCCCAGCCGACCGAACTTCATCAAAAACACCTGACATTTCAGACTGCATCCGGCGTCTAACTCTTCGGTGAACTGGTAGCTTCGATTAATCACGCTCCTCCCGCGTCTCTTCAAAACTCTTCTATGCTGTCTTCACGTCGAGACCGCCAATCAATGGTTGCGAAAAGGAAAGGGGCCGGCCCGTCATTGATTCGGGCCTGCCTGGTGGCGCTCGCCTGCGTCTGCTTCGGCGCCTTTGTCCCATCCGCCCGCGCTCAGGCTCAGTGGCTGGCAGAAGCCGCTATGCCGACGGCGCGCGATGGGCTGGCCGCAGGCGTCATCGGCCAGCGGCTCTACGCCGTCGGCGGGTGGGATAGCAGGAGCTTTTTTAACAGGCTGGAGGTCTACGACCCCGCCGGCAATAGCTGGGCTAGCAAAAGCCCGATGCCGACGGCGCGCTGGGGGCTTTCGGCGGGGGTGATAAACGGGGAGTTGTACGCGGTCGGCGGTTACGACGGCGTGCGCTCTTTAAGCGTGCTGGAAGTTTACAACCCTGCCACCGACACCTGGACGACGAAAGCGCCGATGCCCACGGCCCGCCACCTCTCCGCCGCCGGCGTCATCAACGGGAAGCTCTACGTCGTCGGCGGTTGCAGCAGCGCCATCCCTGCCTGCGTCAACCTGGAGGTCTACGACCCCGGAACTGACACCTGGAGCGCCAAGGCACCGATGCCCACCTCGCGCTCCGGCGTCGCCGCCGGCGTCATCGACGGCAAGCTCTACGTCGTCGGGGGCGGCTCAGGCACGCAGAGGACCTTAAATACTCTGGAGGTCTACGACCCGGCGACCGACACGTGGGCTACGAAGGCGCCGATGCCCACGGCGCGATACCACCTCGCGGCGGCGGTCTTGGACGGCCAGCTCTACGCCCTCGGCGGGTACGACGACAGCATCAGGGCGACGAACACGGTCGAGGCTTACGACCCGGCGACCGACACCTGGAGCACGAAGCCCTCGCTGCCCACCACGCGGTTCGCCATGGGCGCCGGAGTCGTTAACGGGGTTCTGTACGCAGTCGGCGGGTACAACGGCTCGTACTTAAACATCAACGAGGCGTACCTGACGCAGCCACCGCCGACGGCGAACTCCTTAACGCTGCTGACCGAGGAGAACTCGGAGAGGGCCGTCGCGCTCGACTCGGTGACGATGGTCAGAGACCCCTTCCCCATACGCACGGCGCGGAACTTCAGCCCGGACGGCTACACCCGAATCATCCTCTTCGCCGCCAATGCGGCGCTGGCGCCGGGCGAGGACGCCTCGGCCATGAGCGCACAGGCCGAAGACTCTTCTCACAGAATTTTTCCGCTGGCCGTCGAACACGTGAGCGCAGTTCCGGGCTTCAGCGAGCTGACGCAAGTGACGGTGAGGCTATCCGACGACCTCGCGGGCGCCGGCGACGTGCGGGTCAGCATCTCTTTACACGGGGCGACGAGTAACAAGGTGACTATCGGCGTCGGCCCGTAGAAGGGCCGCGCGCGTCTTTGCCCCGTGTCGAATCCGTGCATGGCGCGAGCCGTCCTGGGCTTTAATCTCTCAAGGCAGGCACAAAAGCGCGAACGACGTAGGGGCGACGGGGTTTCTCCGAACCCTATAAAAGGCGTCCGAGCCGGAGAAACCGGCGCGGGCAATCGGCAAAATAAGACAGGGGCGGGGCTTCGGCTTCGCCCCTGTCTTCCTGTCTCCCAAGGGGGACATAACGCCGCCAGAATCTTGATGACTGTCGGCGGCGCAGCCGGCCTCGACGGCGGGACTTCATTGCAGACAGTAGGGGCAATCCCGCACGCACTCACACGCGTCGGGGTCGAGCGTGTAGCCGTACGGGCAGTGGGTGATGCAGCAGGGGCGGGTGTCTTCGTAGAGCGCGCCGACCAGAATCGAGAACTCCACGCTGTCCCTGAAGCCGCGGAGCACCTCCTTGCGCCCGGCGGTCGGGATAATGGACATCCACCCGTTGAACCCGTCCGGCTCCGGCTCGCGCAGCAGGAAGCCTTCGTAGAGGTCTGTGATGAAGCCGTCCGACCGGGCGTTGACGAATGGGTCGCAGTAGGCCGGGTTGATGGCCTCGTAGGCGGAGGTTTGGCAGTAGGTCGTGGTGTCCTCGACGTTGTAGGACGCCTGCGTCTCGAAGAGCGTGCTGGCGAAGCGGCGCGCTTCCCCCAGCCGGTCGCCGTAGGCGGTCGCGTCGACCAGTGCGTCGAATTCACTCTGCTTTTGCAGGCAGGTCGGGAAGTGGTTAAGGGCACCGTAGTAGGCGCCGTTGATGAACTCGTTGTACGACCTCGGCGTCGAGGCGTCCGCCGAGGCGACGCTGCCGGCGAGAGTCGGCGAGTGCTTACCGGCGAAGCCCGGCGTCAGCACCAGCGACGCGATGAGAAGTAGACTGAAAGCGAGTACGAGCGTGCGACGTGAGACTGAGAACATCTTGTGGCTCCTTTCTGTCGGATGTGCCGCCCCGGCCCGCCATCGCGGGATGGGATACCCGCGCGGGCCGCAGAGGCAGAGTGTGCTGGCAAGCGCCGTCGTCATCATCGGGTGACGGTGAGGCTTGCGTTGACGTACGCGGTGTAGACTCGCCTCTCAGCCCAAGCCGGCGAAGGCCCGACCAGATTCTATGTAGTCGTGAGAGGCGTCGGAGATATATCGTCCTCGCTGTTGTGACTGACTGAGAATAGCCGCGGGGTACGGCAAGATAACCTATGGGCGACGCTCGTGAGCTTCTCGGACGCGGGGAATCCTATCCCCGGCGCGCGGCGGTGTCAAGAATTTCATCTCTCAAGGCAGGCGGCAAAGCGCGAGCCTGGCGTGGGTGTGAGAGGGGCGTTGTGGCATGAGTCCGCGCGTGACGGTCAGCGGTCGTGACCCTTAGCTGCCGTCCAACCCTGTCATGAAACCCGACGAGCCCCCTATCGTATAGGAATCTCATATGGCAACTTCAATCTCCGAAACATCGCCGAGCACGCGCGGACGAATCCTCGCCGGGCTCTACCTGTTAGTCATCGTCTGCGGCATTATCGCCCAGGCCGTCATCGCCGACGGGTTGGTCGTCCCCGACGACGCGGGGAAGACCGCGGCTAACATCATTGCCAACAAGTCGCTGTACCGCCTCGCCTACACGATCTTCATGGTCGAGATGGTCGCGCAAGTGGTCGTGTCGGCCATGTTCTACGACCTGCTCAAGCCGGTCAACCGCAGCCTCGCGCGAATCACCGCGATCATCGGCATCACCGGCGCCGGCATCAAGGCGTTTGCGCGGCTGTTCTACTACACGCCGCTTATCCTGCTCAGCGGCGCACCGTATCTCTCTGCCGTCGAGCCGACGCAGCTCGCCACACTCTCGCTTGCGTTCATTAAGATCAACAACCAGGGGGCGGCCATCGCGCTCATTTTCTTCGGCTTCGAGACGCTGTTGCGGGGCTGGCTGATCTACCGGTCGGAGTTTCTGCCACGTTTCCTCGGCGTGCTGTCGATGGTTGGTGGGCTGGGGTGGCTGACCTACCTCTGGCCACCGCTCGGATCACAGGTGTTCACGGGCGTCGCACTGTTCGCAATCGTCGGAGTAATCGCGACAAGCGGCTGGCTCTTCATCCGCGGAGTAGATGACGCGAAGTGGAGGGAGCGCGCGGCACTGGCTGCAACCTCAATCTGGCGGTGATGGCGAGGAGGGCGACGGCCGCCTAAAGCGAGAAACGCGCTCAGCGTCGCGGCCGCCACGATCCATTTAGCTTTCACGTCAATGTCCTACCAACTCTCTCATCCCGCGTGCGTGTCGCGCCCGGCCAAATCTGAAGCTGACTAACGCCGGGCGTCGGGGGGGGGCGCGGGGCCATTGCAGGAAGATGAGAGCCGTGGTTTCCGCGCTCCGCGGGCATCTTATACGCCCATGCCCGGCGCACATCTTGCACCCTCCCGGCCAGGCGCATCAACGGAAATTGTGAGCGACCAAAAGAAAAGGGCGGAGCTTCGGCTCCGCCCCTTTGACGTTTCCACGATGATGGAACTCTAAGCCGCCCGCTTCCTCCTCCCGCGCACCTTCGCCGCCACTCCGGCCAGGCCCGTGCCGAGCAGGGTGACGAGTTGGTCGAAGGAGAGCGGCATCGTGGCCGGACACGGTATCACGAAGGGCGTAGTCGGAGCGCCAAGACTTCGCGTTTAAATATACCTGTGCTGAAGCCGGATATGCCGCGGGCTTCCTGAGCCTCAAGCTCTCAAGCTAGGCAGCAAAGCGTGTGGATGTCATAGCAGCGTGTTTATCTCCTGGGGTTGACGAGAACCGGTGCTGAGCACCGGAGGGCACATCGCTTTAATTCTGGCGGACGCGCGCTTCACCTACCACAGCCCCGTCCGGCTCGATGGTGCGGAGCCAGAACCTGCCCGTCGGGAGCATGAGCGCCTTGGCGTCGTCCCCTTCCTTAATCAGCACCTGATCGACGGCGATGGCCGACGCCTGCTCCCCCTCCTCGAAAGCCTGCACGAGCCGTAGACCGCGCCCGTCGCGGAGCCTCGCCGGGATGGGCACGCGTCGCCTGCCCAGCTCGCGCACCATCCAGTCGGGGCGGCCCGCGATGAGCCGCGTGCGCGGGAAGAAGACGTAGGCGTCGAAGGCGCCGGGCGAGCCGAGCATCCCACCCGCCGCGTCCACGAAGATCGTCGGGCGGCGCACCAGCCCCCGCGAGGTGGCGTCGACGTAGCGCGGGTCTTCCTCCTCGCGCGTCAGCCGCTCGGTCATCGTGGGCGCGTAGAGCGTCAGGGGATCAATCCCTGTGAGCCGCTTGAGTACCGAGGCCATCGGCGTCCAGCCGTCACTCGCCGTCGACTCGGCGGCGTGGCTGCGCCCGACGATGACAAAGACCTTCGCGCCGGGGTCGCGGTCGAAGACGCGCGCCTTGAGATTCTCGGCCTCCGTGCGGTCGCGGTAGCTCATGTCGCCGGCGGGGCCTTGCCCGTGCGCCTCATAGGCGACGAGCTTGTAGCCCAGCCTCAGGGCCGCGCGGACGGCGTCGGCGTAGACGGGGTCTTTCGTGTAGACGCCCGTGTCGTAGGTCGGGTACTTGAAGCCGGGCTTCATGACCTCGTCCTCGAATGTCTCCCCCGCCAGGTAGCGGTAGCCCTCACGCCAGAGGGCGCGCAGCAGCGGCTCGTAGAGCGAGCGCGTCTGCGGCAGGTGGTGCTCCTCGCCGTAGATGACGAGGCGCGTCCGGCGGGCCTCGCGCGCGACGACGGCGACGGCGTCCTCCGGCCTGTACCGGGCCGGGACGGTCTTCTCGTCGGTCGCCACCTTCCCGCGCAGCGTCGGCAGGCTCATCGCGCGCACGCCCGCGAGCGGCACGCCCATGGCCTCCTCGTACATGGCGCGCACCTCCGGGTAGACCCGCGCGAATAGTTTCGACCTGAGGTACTCGGGTTCGAGCCTGAGCATCTCGGCGTAGGCGGCGAGCGGGTTGCCGGCCTCCTGCTGCTCCTTCTTCAAGAGCGCCGGGAAGACCAGCTTCTCCTCCTGAGGCCCGGAACCCCGGGCGTAGACCCGAAGCGCCCGCACCGCTGAGCCGGTGCCACTTACCGGCGCGGCGAGTAAGACGAAGGATAAAAAAAGAATGACCGCTCTCATGATTCCATTGAATCACAGAGAACAGATCATGAGCCAGCACGCGCCCCTTAGACTTCGCGCGGATTTGCCCTGCGATGAATCCGGGCATGGTGCGGCGGGCCGTCTGAGGGGCTGAAACGGGCAGGGAGGCGGCAAAGCGCGCGAGCTAGACGTGGGAGGCGATGAAACTTAATTACTGTTTGCGCTGCACGAGAATGTTCGTGGCGAAAAACTTTCCCGTGTGAGGGCTCCCGATCCGGACGCTAACATTCGAGAACTGCCGCGCCTGCTGAACTAAAGGCGTAATCACGTTGCGGTCCGTCTCGCCCGACGCCCCGCACTGTCCGCGTCCCGCTTTCGGAAATTCGGCGCTACACGGAGGCCCAAAAGTGATAGATTCTGCGCCTCCGTTCTACCCGATTTCCAAAGCAGGAAGCTACGACTATGGCCGAGAAAGGAAACCGCCAGCGCGGGCAGGTCGAAGACCGCGGCGGCGGGAAGTTTCGCGTGCGCGTGCCCTTGAGGGAGAAAGGCCCGAACGGTCGGGCGCACACCTACTCGGAAATGCTCTACCACTCGACGCCGGAGAAGGCCGACGCGAGGCGCAAAGAACTCGTGACGCTCATCAACGCGGGAGCGTTCTTTACGCCCGCGCCGATCACGGTCAAGACGCTCTCCGAAGAGTGGCTGATTCAACAGAAGCGCAAGCGCCTCGCCCACGCCACGCTCAACAACTATCAGGACACGCTTAACTCCTGCGTGCTCCCTTACGTGGGACACCTTCAGTTCAAGGACTTTCAGCCCAAAGCCTTCGAAGCGATGTTCAACGCCCTGCAAGACCGGGGGCTTTCGGACGCGACCATCAAACACGCCCGCGCCGTCTGCAAGCTTCTCGTCAAGTACGCGACCTGGAAGAAGTACATACGGGAGAACCCGCTCGCGGGGCTGGAACTCCCGAAGGGCGTAGAGCCGCGCGAGACGCGCATCCTCATGCCCGAAGAGGCCAAGATATTAGTCGAGACGGCCTTGCTCGATTTAGACGACCTCGTTTTCGTCTTCCTGCTCTACACGGGGCTTCGGGTGAAAGAGTGTCTGGGATTGCCGCTCTCGAACGTTGAACCCGTGTCGGACTCTCACGCTCTGGTGAGAGTCACACAACAGGCCGTCAAGCTGAGGCGATGGCCGCACGTCTTCACGAAGCCGAAGACGAAGAAGGGCGTGCGCGAGGTTCCTTTCCCGGCGTGGCTTCACGGCGAGTTGAGGCGCTTCTATGCTCTCATCGACTCGCGTCGGCTGGCAATGGGCTCCGCGTGGACGGACTGCGGTTTAGTTTTTCCTTCTCGCTTGGGT
>JALZHC010000522.1 GCA_030914105.1 Acidobacteriota bacterium | reverse complement strand
TAGAAGATGCCTTCGTCTTCCATGAGGCGCGAGACGAAGTTGAAGGCCGTCTCGTTGTACTGCACGCAGTAGTCGCGCGCCGCGTAAGTTTTCGTCAGAGAGTTCTTGTAGTCCGTGAAGCCCAGCTCGTCGAAGAGACCGGTGATGATGTCGGGCGTGGACTTATTCTGGAAGATGCGGCAGTCGGCGGTGAGCGTCAGTTGCCAGAGCCAGGGCCGAAGCTCTGCGTGGTAGGTCGTCAGGCGCTCGTTCGCGTCCTCCTGCATGAAGCGCGCGACGACGCCGTGGAAGTAGTGCTTCGTGCCGTCGTTCAAGGTGAGCGTGACGGTCGCGCCCTCGCCGACGACCGCCGAGAAGTCGAGGCCCTTGTCCTCGGAGACCAGCTCCAAAGCGTAATGGAACAGCCCCGACATCTGCTCCTCACCGCTGAAGGCGCGCACGAGCACCTTATCCGCGCCGAGCGGCGTCGTGATCTGAAGCTTCAGCGTGTCCTGCTTGTAAGTCGCGCTCATAATTCAGAAGTCTAGCGAGTCTGGAGTCTGGAGTCTGGAGTCAAGACCACACCGCACTCAACGAGTTGACTCCGGACTCTCGACTCCAGCCTCCGGACTCCAGACTTTCTTTACCCCTTGCCTTTCTTCAGACGCGCCTCGGCGAAGGCGCGCAGTGTGGCGGCGAAGCGCGGGTAGCGCGCGGTGAACTCGTCGAGGTCCTGCTTTCGCAGCTCTAACAGCTCGCACTCTTCGAGCGTGATGACCGATGCCTGCCTGACCTTGCTCGTGATGAGCGCCAGCTCGCCGAAGTAGTCGCCTTCGCGCAGCGTGCCGAGATGCGCCTCTCTGCCGTCTTCGTCGCGGCGGATGACCTTCACCGAGCCGCGGCGGACGACGAACATCGAGTCGCCCGCTTCGCCCTGCCGCACGACGAGCCGGTCGGCCTCGAAGGGGCGCGACTGCATGCGCCCGACCAGCTCCATCAGCTTGTCGGGCGGAAGGCCGAGGTAAGGGATGCTGATTGCGCCCGCGAAGGCGCGCAGAGAGTCGGGCGAGACGGAGACCTGCGAGTCGTCCTCTTGCCAGTCCGAGCTTTTCAGCCACGAAGTCCAGCCGAGGCGCGCGCCGCCCGTCGCGCTCAGGCGCGTCGGCTGAACTTCCGAAGCCTTGAGCGTGAGGCGGAATGAGAAGTCCAGCTCGTCGCCGACGTAGAAGCGCGTGAGGTCGCACAAAGGGCGGAAGGCCCAGCCCGTCGGCAGGAAGTCCTCGAACTGCTCGAAGGTGAGTGGGCCTAAGACGACCTCGAAGGCTCCCTGCTGATCCCAGACGCGCGTGCCCGCGGTCGCGTCCAGGCCGAGCGCGCGGTTGCGGCCCCCGGAGCCGAGCACAGTCCACTGTTCCTCTTCAAGCTCGTGCCAGCGACCGCCGAAGGGCAGCCCGCGCGCGGGCGTGCCGAAGTAGTCTCGGAGTATCCGTTCGAGTCCGGCCATCGAGCGCGGCTGCTGTCCGAGCAGGCCGGCGTAGAAGAGGAGCGCGCGGTCTTTGACCTGCATGCGAGCGCGCGTGCTCGGCGTGCCGAGGCCGACGACCGCGTAGAGATAAGACGAGGCGCGGTCTTCGCCCGGCGGCGCGTGGTCGAGTCCGAGGCGGTGCTGCTTACGTATGCGATAGAGGAGCGAGACGAGGCGATGGTTGAAGATGTCGAGGAAGTCTCGGAGCGAAGTGTCCCTGCGCCAAGCGCGCTCGACGATGAGCTCGGTCGAGGGCGTGTGGAGCGGCCCCTGCGCGCCCGCTAGTCCCATGAAGTTGACGGTCATCTGCGCCGCGTCGCCCTCGCGCGCGGGCGGATTCAATTCGGCCACGTCGCTGGCGGCGAACGAGAAGCCGACCGCCGACTTGAAGCGGACGGCCTCGCGCGCAGGCTCCGCCCCCTCGCCGACGGGCGCGGGCGTCGAGGCGGCCATCTCAAGGAGCCTCACCGCCTGGAAGAAATCGAAGCGGTAAGGCTCCTCATAGAGCCAGTCCTCTACAGGATGATCTTTTCCCCAGCCGCGGGCGGCCACTCTTTCCAGACTCCTTCGCGCTGTCGGCTCTTGATGCGCAGTTGCGTGAACGAATTGACCGAGGCGTAGAGGGCGAAGAAGCGGTCGAGCACCGCGCCCAGAAGGAACGCGCCGCTGCCGACGTACTTCTCCTCGTCGAACTCTAAGGTTATCTCGACGCCGCGACAGAAGCCGCGCCAAGCGTCTCGGCCTACGCGCCGGACGACCTTGCGACACTCCATCCCGGTGATGCCCATGATCTGCTGCTGGGTCGAGGGGCGGTCGGTCGAGCTGTAGAGCTTGAGAATCTCGCGCAGGGCCGAGAGGCTTTCGCGCCCCTCGGAGAGCGAGAGGTGGTTCAGAGAGAGATGTGAGACCAGACGCCAGAGCGCCGCGCCGCGAAGGGGCGGCTGCGCGGGCTGCGTCGGCTTCGTCAGACACGAGATTCCGAAGAGCGGCGCTTGCTCCTCTATTTGCAAGGCCGCGCCGGCGGGCACTTGCGTCGCAAGCTCGCGGTTGGTGCAGAGCGTGTGCGCGTAGACGGTGTCTAAGGGCGGTCGCGCGGGCCGGAAGTCGAGGTCGAGGAAGGAGAGGAAGACTTCGGAGCCGGGGATGTCGCGGTTCAAAGAGGGCTGGCGACGCGCGTGCCAGAAGGCTTTGTGCTCCGCGCCGTCGAGCGCGTGGTTGTAGGAGTAGAACGGCTCGAAGTAGCGCGTGCGCTCGTCGGCGGTCGAGGTGGCCGAGACGTTGAGGACGGAGTGGACTTCCGTGGTGCGCTCGCGCCGCTTGTCGGCGACGAGGCGGTATTCGTGCGTGCGGTGGTCGAGGCGTATCGGCTCGGTCGTCTTGCGAAAGAGGTTGATGATCGGCGTGCAGCCCAGGGAGAACGTCTCTCGACTGACGGGCAGGTACTCGGCGGGCATGCGGTCGAGCAGGAAGAGGATGTCGAGCGTGGAGCCGCGCCGGTGCGCGTCGAGGTTGTCGAGGTCGAAGAAGTGAAACTTTTCGGGGAAGGCGAAATACTCCTGAAGCAGACGATAGCCGGGGTGCGACTGCGCGGGGTAAGGCAGCACGTCCTCTTCGTCGCGGAAGCCGACGGGGAGGATGGAGCCTGCGGGCAGGTGCACGGGCTGCGCCTCGCCTTCGGGCAACAGCGCCACGCCGCGCACGTGCGAGAAGAGAAGCTCGTAGAGTGTGCCGGCGAGCGCCGGGTCGCCCGAAAGATAGAGGCGCAGGCGCTTGAGTTCCAGGTCGGCGAGCGCGCCGCCCAGAACTTTGAGCTTGAGGCGGAGCACCGCCGCCACGTTCGTCATCGAGTCGATGAAGTCGAACTGCCCCGTATCCTCGAAGCCGGCGTACTCGACCGCCAGCGGCCAGAGCGTGACGGGGTAGCAGGTTCGGAAGCGGCAGGTGTGTCCCTGCGAGGTGTAGGCGAAGAGCTGCGTGTGGCGCTCGACGCGGAAGCCCGTGGTGAGCTTGCCCTGTTCGGGGTCAACGTCGAAGCGCGCCACAGACATCGGCGGGACGGGGTTCACAAGCTGCGGGTAGAGGACGCCGAGCAGAGCCGTCGTGATTTCCGGCAGCTCGCCGTCGAGGTCGCGCTGGAGCCGCGCGGTGAGGAAGGCGAAGGACTCTAAGAGGCGCTCGACCTGCGGGTCGGCGCACTCGTCGCGGCCCAGCTCCAGCCGCGCGGCGACGCGCGGGTAGAGCGCGGCGAACTCGCCGCCCATACGCCGCAGGTAGGTCAGCTCGTCGCGGTAGTAGCGCAGAAGCTCTTCGTGCTGGCTCGCCTTCATGCTCCCTCGTCTTCGCTCACTTCCG
>JALZHC010000521.1 GCA_030914105.1 Acidobacteriota bacterium | reverse complement strand
CGTCGAAGACGGCGCGATGCTCGTCCGCGGCGGGAGGATTGAAAGGGTCGGTAAGCGCGCCGACATCGAGCCGCGCGTCGGCGCTGACTGCCGCGTGGTGGACGCCGCGGGCCGCGTCGTGCTGCCCGGCTTCGTGGACGCGCACGCGCACCCGGTCTTCGCGGGCAACCGCGCCGACGAGTTCGAGCGGCGTGCCGAAGGGTTGACCTACCGGGAGATTGCCGCGGCGGGCGGCGGCATCCTCTCGACCGTGCGGCGCACGCGCGCGGCGAGCGAGGACGAGCTGCTCGCCGCGGCGCTCGCGCGCGAGCAGTGGTTCCTGCGCACGGGCACGACGACCGTCGAGGCGAAGTCGGGCTACGGGCTTTCGGTCGAGGACGAGCTGAAGATGCTGCGCGTCGTGCGCCGCCTGAACGGAGAAGGGAAGAGCGCTCTGAACGGGGAAAGGAAGAGCGCCCTGAACGGAGAAGGGAAGATCGCTTACGTCCCGACCTTCCTCGGCGCGCACGAAGTCCCCGAAGAGTTCCGCGCTCGCCGCGCCGAATACGTTGACCTCGTCATCAATGAGATGCTGCCGCGCGTCGCCGCCGAAGGTCTGGCCGAGTTCTGCGACGTGTTCTGCGAGGAGCGCGTCTTCACGGTCGAGGAGTCACGGCGCGTGCTCGCATCGGCGCGCGCGCTCGGCCTACTTTTGCGCGTCCACGCAGACCAGTTGTCTTTGTCGGGCGGCGCGCTGCTCGCCGCCGAGCTTCAGGCGAAGACCGCCGACCACCTCGAACACACGGACGCGCGCGGCCTCGCGGCGCTCAAACTCGCGGGCGTGCAGCCGGTTCTTCTGCCCGGCTCCGTTTACGCGCTCGGCTCGGCGCGCTACCCGGCGGCGCGCGCCATGATCGAGGCGGGCCTCGCCGTCGTCCTCGCCACGGACTTCAACCCCGGCTCCTCTCCCACGCCTTCGATGACGATGATTCTATCGCTCGCCTCGACCCACTTGAAGATGACGCCCGCCGAGGCCATCACAGCCGCCACCATCAACGCCGCCCACAGCCTCGGACGCGGCGACCGAATCGGCTCGCTCGAAGAGGGCAAGCGCGCGGACTTCGTCGTCCACGATTGCAGCGACTACCGCGAGCTGGCCTACTTCTTCGGCGTCGAGCACGCACGGGCCACGTTCGTCGCCGGGCGCGAAGTCTACAGCCGCGGCGCGCCGGGCGCGTGAAAAAGTCGCGCCGAAAAAAACCGTTGACCGAGCGCCGCGGCGTCGTTTATCATGCGCGCCAACACTGGAAAGGAGGTGATCCAAAGAAAATATGAGTTCTCATCACAGTGAGGTGGCTGAAGCCTCCTGAACAGGGATTAGCTACAAACGAGCGCTTGGCTCGCCTATGGTCGTCTGTCCCTGATGCGTAGTTTCGAGGCTTGCGCCGCCGCGCGGCGCGGGCGGAGGCACACGAAGTTCAGAGAGGCTAATCCACACAGTCCACCGGCCATAGGACGGAAACGAAGAGGCGGCACTTCCCGTGTGCCGCCTCTTTATTTTTCCTCACGGCTTCCACTGTATTTTTCCTCACGGCTTCACCCGTCCTTTTCACTTTTCCTTCTCACTTGTCCTCTTTCTCTGTAGGTGTTCGCGTTTGAGTGGAGGCGGCGCAAGAGTGTACGGCCCGCGGCCTGCCGCGCCGGAGGCGCTAAAGCTTGAACTCCAAACGGCCCGCGCTTTTTCCAAAAAGTTGAAGGAGCCTTTCCGGTCAGTTTGAAACAGACGGCCCTTCCGGCACTCGCCTTGCCGCGCGCCTGTGCGAGGGGGAGGAAAGCCGATGATTTCGTTTCGTAAACGTGCATTAAAGAATACAGGGTGGCCCATTTCATTTCTCGGCGGACGCGAGCCGCGCGCGAAAGTCTCCCCCAGCCTCGCGGCGTTGGTCATCCTCTTACTGCTCGCAGTCGCGGGCGCAGACGCTTCGCCGCGGCAGAAAAATTCTGCGAAACCGAAGGGCAGCGAACATACGGCGGACGCGGCGCGCGGGGCCGACGGCCAAAGCGACAAGGCCGACGGACAGGGCGACAGGGCCGACGCGGACTCGAAGATTCCCGTCCGCATCTCTCGTCTGGAGACGCCGGACGGGCCGTACATCGTCGCGACGATAGGCGACTTCCCCGCAGACCTCGACGCACGGAGGCAGGACTTTCTGGGGCGCGACTTCTTCGAGCGCTTCGCGGGCGAGGTGCTCGGAATGGGCGACCCCGATTCCGGCACGACGCTGAAGATCGCAATGCTCCCGCAGGAGAGGGAAGACCGGCGCGAGGGCGACCTGAGCTTCGGCAAGCTTTCGGGCCACATGATCGTATTGGTGCAGAAGCGGCGCGTCGTCGTGGCCTGCTCTTTCGCGGAGGGAGAGGCCGAGCCGAGGCAGATGGCAGCCGCCGGAAGACTCGCGTTCGGATGCTTCGAGGGCTGACGCGCACGCGCGCCGGCCCGACCCAGGCGGTGACACGGAAAAGTGACGATTAGGGGAAGACTGCGCGAACCTTTATCTGTAGTCTCCCCCACAGCAAAGGGGATGTGGCGTCGGTTTCGGGGGAACGCCGATGCCACGACGTAAGTCACAAACCTTGTCTCATGCGTTTGGGGGAGCGCGGAGACAGGGTTTTTGACTTTTTGCGCGCGGGAAAGTAAGGAGGGTTGAGATGGCTACGCAGATGGTCGGGCTAGTCCAAGACGAGTTGCGCGTGAAGCTAAGCGTCTGGCTGGCCCTCTTCTCGATAACGGCGGCCTCTTTCGGCTTTATGTACGCGGGCGCGCTCTTGATCTTCGGGGCGATTCGGGGGCTGGTCGAGTTGGCGACGGGTTACGGGTTCCGCGCCGAGGCGCTGGCGAGCGCAACGTCCTGGCTCGGAGTCGGCTGTTTCGCGACGGGCGTGTTCGTCTTCGCGTGCCTCGTGCGCGGGAGTCTGGAGACGAAAGGGCTGAGGCGATAGGAGGCCGCGGCGACGCACGCCGTCTCGGCCCGGCGCGCGCCCGGCGTTGAAGTTTAGAGGCGCAGGGGCGGCGGCGAAAATTAGATACGAAAATTAGAGACGAAAATTAGAGGGCGCGTCCTGAGCGGGACGCGCCCTCTAATTTTTCTTGTGCGCGGGCTTAAAGGTTAGTGGTTGGTGTTGCCCGGCTTGGTGTTGGCGTTGCCAGCCTTGGAGTTGGCGTTGCTCATGTTGGCGTTGCCGGCCTTGGCGTTCGAGTTGCCCATGCCGGTGTTGCTCATGCTGCCGTTCATGTTGGTGCTGGCGCCGCCGGTGTTGGCGTTGCTCGCGCCGGCGTTGGAGTTGCCGTTGCCGTTCGTCACGACCGTCACGTTGGCGTTGGTGACGGAGACGTTGGCATTGCTTATGTTGGCATTGCCGGCGTTGGCGTTGGCGTTGGCATTGGTGTTGTCACCGCCGCCGCAGGCCGAGAGGCCCGCGACGCCAACCAACGCCAGAAGTGCTAAAGTCTTGCGCATAGATCGTTCTCCTGAATTACTTTGAATTGAGGTACCTCAAGCGTGGAAACTATACTTAAATCGGGGTTGGCTGTCTAGCCGTCAAAAACTTTTTTCTTCGCGCCTGGGGCCGGGTCGTGTATAATGCGCCCGGTCGTTGTGGAGCTGAGCGGGGCCGCATCTCAGCACTGGCTGACTCTCCTGTGTCAGGCCGAAGCAAGCAGCCCACGGACGAACTGCCAGAAGTGCTAAGGGGAAAGGTGAGACCCGCTTTGGCGAAACGGGCCTCACCTTTTCTGTTTCTCCATGCCGTCGTCGTCGCGCCCCACGCCGTGATGGAAGACTAAGTGCCCGCCGTACCAGCCGCCCGCAGAGAGCAGCA